>CAYNCY010000064.1:0-12177 GCA_964395195.1 uncultured Steroidobacteraceae bacterium | reverse complement strand
GATCAGGGTTGCCCCCATTGTCCAATATTCCCCACTGCTGCCTCCCGTAGGAGTCCGGACCGTGTCTCAGTTCCGGTGTGGCTGGTCGTCCTCTCAGACCAGCTACGGATCGTCGCCTTGGTGAGCCATTACCTCACCAACTAGCTAATCCGGCTTGGGCTCATCTATCAGCGCAAGGTCTTGCGATCCCCTGCTTTCTTCCGAAGAACGTATGCGGTAATAGCCCGAGTTTCCCCGGGTTGTCCCCCACTGATAGGCAGATTCCCAAGCATTGCTCACCCGTCCGCCGCTCGCCGCCAGGATTGCTCCCGCGCTGCCGCTCGACTTGCATGTGTTAGGCACGCCGCCAGCGTTCAATCTGAGCCAGGATCAAACTCTTCAGTTAATAACATCGAAGAAGCTTGTCCCAAGACTCCTGAACAACTGACTTTCGCTTGTTAAAGGCGAAAATTAAATTTGCTTGGATACTTAGAACTCGCAATACAACGTCTTACGACGCTTGACGCGAGTCCCCACACAAATTACCTGCTGATTCTTAAAAAGCGCCCGCAGCGCAAGGCTACAGGGATTTGGCGCGCTGCTAAGCAGCACCCGCCAGTGAGCCACCTAGTATAGACGGGATTACAGGTCCGTCAACACCTCGCGACACACAAAACTGCCGTCCGGTGGCTGGCCTACAGGCCCGAAACCGGTCGACAGAGCCCCCCTCGGAGGCCAGCCTCTTCAGGGGGCGCGCAGTATATCGCCGCGTTTCGCCCTGTCAAAGGCAAACGCGAAAATGTTCCGGAAAGGCTTGAAAACTAGGCTTTCGCGCGCAGCGTGACGCGGGCGAAACCGCGTTTCCCGACCTGCAGGAGGTGCGGACCCCCGGGCCGGAGCGTCAATTCACGCTCGCTGACCTTCTCCCCGTCCACCCGGACCGCGCCCTGTTCGATCATCCGGTAGCCGACGGAGGTGCTGGCGACCAGCTGGGCCTCCTTGAGGACCGTCGCCAGGCGGGTTCCGGCCGTTTCGACGACGATTTCGAGCTCCGGGACGTCCGCCGGGACTGCGCCGTCCCGGAACTGGGCGATGAAGGCATCGCGCGCGCGCGCACCGGCGCCCACGCCGTGGAAGCGATCGACGATCTCGACGCCGAGCTCGAATTTGACGTCCCGCGGGTTGCGACCGCCGGCGACGGCGGCCTTCAGCGCCCCGACCTCGGCGAGCGGGCGGAATGACAGCAGCTCGAAATAGCGCCACATCAGCGTGTCGCTGATCGACATGAGCTTGCCGAACATCGTCTCGCCCGGCTCCGCGATGGCGATGTAGTTGCCGAGCGACTTGCCCATCTTGTTGATGCCGTCGAGGCCCTCGAGCAGCGGCATCGTCAGCACGACCTGCGGCT
This sequence comes from uncultured Steroidobacteraceae bacterium, assembly GCA_964395195.1. Classification (GTDB taxonomy): domain Bacteria; phylum Pseudomonadota; class Gammaproteobacteria; order Steroidobacterales; family Steroidobacteraceae; genus CAIKZZ01. The sequence continues at coordinate 10,790 of CAYNCY010000064.1, read as the reverse complement.
CGATGCCGTACTGCTCCTGGAGCGTGCGCCCCACGAGCAGGTTGAACTTCTGGTCGGTGCCGCCGAGCTCGACGTCGGACTTGAGTGCAACCGAGTCGTAGCCCTGCATCAGCGGATAGAGGAATTCATGGATCGCGATCGGCTGGCCGCCCTTGTAGCGCTTGGCGAAGTCATCGCGCTCCAGCATGCGCGCGACGGTGTATTTCGCGGCCAATTCGACGATGCCGGCGGCGCCGAGCGGATTGCTCCAGCGCGAATTGAAGTCGATCTTCGTGCGCGCAGGGTCCAGGATCTTGTAGATCTGGCTCTCGTAGGTGCGCGCGTTCGCCTCGATTTCCTCGCGCGTCAGACGCGGGCGGGTGATGTTCTTGCCGGTCGGGTCGCCGATCATCCCGGTGAAATCACCGATCAGGAATACGACGTCGTGGCCGAGCACCTGGAACTGCCGCATCTTGTTGATGAGGACGGTGTGGCCGAGGTGGAGGTCCGGCGCCGTCGGGTCGAAACCCGCCTTGATGAGGAGGGGCTTCCCGCGACCGAGCTTCCGGACGAGGTCGGCCTCGAGCAGGATCTCGTGCGCCCCGCGCTTGAGCTCGATCAGTTGTTCCGCAGCGCCTAGCATCCCGTCGACCTCTTCCCGACCCCGATTGGCCGGGGCGGCAGCCAATTTAGGTGCGGTGCGACACGAGCGCAAATCGGCCGCGTGACGATGCGCTCACTCGCGCGCCCGAGCGCGTGCGCCGGGACGCGGACGGCACGCGCGAACGTAGGGGAAACTCTCGACGGCTCCGGGGGTTGACCGGGTCCGGGAGGCTCCGTAGCCTCACCGCGTTTTGTGGCCGAGGATTTGGCGCAGTGCAGCAAGCCACCGACCGAGCCGCGATGCCCGCTCACCCTGCGCGGGGCGTGCGCCCCCGCGCGTGGGGGCAGCTGGCAATCGGTGTGCTCGCCGGGACCGTGCTCGCGGGCCTCTCGTGGCTGACCCTTCCGGCCGCGCCGGACGCCCCGTCCGCCGCCCCTCCGGCGACGACCGCCGCGCCCGCGCTCGGCGCGACGGCCCAGCTCGCCGGCGCCGCGTCCGCCGCGGCGAAGCCGCTCGGCTCCACGGTCGAGGTCGTCGTCCGCCGCAACGACACGCTCGACTCGATCTTCAGGCGCCTGCAGCTCTCGATCGAGGACCTCGCCACGATCCGCAACCTCCCCGGCATCCGCCAGAGCCTCGACTTCCTGAAACCCGGCGACGTCGTGCGGCTCGCGAGCCTCGACGGCGCCGTCACGAAGCTCGAACGCCGGGTCAGCGACACGGCAACGCTGCACGTGACCCGCGCCGAGGGCGGCGCGTTCGCCGCGAACGTCGTCGAGAACGCGCTCGAGGTTCGGGTGGCTCCGCTGCACGGCAAGATCACCTCGTCGCTCTTTCGGACGATGAACGACCTGGGTGCGAGCGACCAGGTGGCGCTGCAGCTCGCGGAGGTGTTCCGCTACGACATCGACTTCGCGCAGGAACTGCAGCCCGGCGACACGTTCACGATCGTGCTCGAGCAGGTGTGGAGTGACGGCGCGTACCTCAAGGATGGCGAGATTCTTGCCGCCGAGTTCACGAACGGTGGACACCTGTACCGGGCGCTGCGCTACACGCTGCCGGACGGTCACCGCGAGTACTACACGCCGGACGGCAAGAGCCTGCGCAAGGCCTTCCTGCTCGCGCCCGTGCAGTTCTCGCGCATCAGCTCGGGGTTTGGCCTGCGGTGGCACCCGATCCTCAATCACATGCGCGCGCACAAGGGCATCGACTACGCCGCGCCCGTCGGCACGCCGATCCGCGCCGCCGGCGACGGCCGCGTGACGTTCCGCGGCGTGCAGGGCGGCTACGGCAACGTCGTCCAGCTCGCGCATTCGGGCGGCGTCGAAACCGTCTACGGGCATATGTCGCATTTCGCGGCCGGCATGTTCGTCGGCAAGCGCGTCAAGCAGGGCGACCTCATCGGCTATGTGGGCATGACGGGACTCGCGACCGGACCGCACCTGCACTACGAGTACCGGGTCGGTGGCGTGCACCGGAACCCTGCGTCCATCAAAACGCTGCCGGCGTTGCCGATCCCGGCGACGCTGCGTGCCGACTTCGACGCCAAGGCGCAGGTGCTGCTCGCGAGCCTCGACGCCGCCACGCAGCACGCGCAACTCGCCACCACGCGCTGATCCTGCGCGCTGTAACACAGTCGTACGGGGTACCCGTGCTATGGTGTTTTTTCAGCACGGGTGCGGCGCATGGACGATATAAATCTCAAGGCTCCGGACTACTACATAAACCGGGAGCTCTCGTTCCTCGAGTTCAACCAGCGGGTCCTCGACCTCGCGCAGGATCCGGCCGTGCCGCTGCTCGAGCGCCTGCGCTTCCTCGCGATCAGCTCCGCGAACCTCGATGAGTTCTTCGAGATAAGGGTCGCGGCGCTGAAAGAACGCCAGGAGCGCGGCGCCATCGCCCTTGGCGCCGACGGCACCGCCATCGCCGACCAGCTGCTCGCGATCCACGCGCGCGCCCGCGAACTCGTCGCCGAGCAGTACCGCGTCCTCAACGACGAGCTCGCGCCCGCGCTCACCGAGGCCGGCATCCAGTTGCTGCAGCCGAAGGGCACGACGCGCGCGCAGTCGGCCGCGCTCGAGCGCTACTTCCAGCTCGAGGTCGAGCCCGTGCTCTCCCCGCCCGCGCTCGATCCCGCGCGGCCGTTTCCGAAGATCCAGAACAAGAGCCTGAACTTCATCGTCAAGCTCGCCGGCACCGACGCCTTCGGTCGCGACACGCATCTGGCGATCGTGCAGGTGCCGCGCTCGCTGCCGCGCGTCATCAGCATCCCGAAGCTCGACGGCGACAGCGGGCACCTCACGCTCGTCTACCTCTCGACGATCGTGCAGCGCTACGTCGGCAAGCTCTTCGAGGGCATGAAGATCGAGGGCTGCTGGCAGTTCCGCGTGACGCGCAACTCCGACCTCTTCGTCGACGAGGAAGAGGTCGAGGACCTCAGGCGTGCCGTCGAGGGCGAGCTCGCCGAGCGGCGCTACGGCGATGAGGTGCGCCTCGAGACCGCGCACGACTGCCCGGACGACTACACGACCTTCCTGCTGCAGCAGTTCCAGCTGGGCGCGAGCGACCTGTACCAGGTACCGGGGCCCGTGAACCTGAATCGCCTCGCGGCCGTCTACGACCTCGTCGATCGCCCCGACCTCAAGTACCCGCCGTTCACGCCGGGCGTGCCGGCGCGGATCCTCGCGCGGAACGACCTCTTCGCGACGATCCGCGAGAAGGACGTGCTGCTGCACCATCCGTTCCAATCCTTCGCCCCGGTCGTCGACTTCGTGCGCCAGGCCGCGCGCGACCCGCAGGTGCTCGCGATCAAGCAGACGCTGTACCGGTCGGGCTCCGACTCGGCGGTGGTCGGCGCGCTGGTCGAGGCGGCGCACGCCGGCAAGGACGTGACCGTCATCATCGAGCTGATGGCGCGCTTCGACGAGGCGGCCAACATCGAGCTCGCGACGCGCCTGCAGGCGGCGGGCGCGCACGTGATGTACGGCGTCGTCGGCTACAAGACGCACGCGAAGCTGATCCTGGTCGTCAGGCGCGAGGACGCGCAGCTCAGGCGCTACTGCCACGTCGGCACCGGCAACTACCACGCACGCACCGCCCGCACCTACACGGACTACGGCCTCTTCACCTGCGACGAGGCGATCGGCCAGGATCTGCACGAGCTCTTCCTGCAGATGACGAGCCTGACGCGGACGCCGAAGCTCAGAAAGCTCCTGCAGTCACCGTTCACGCTGCACGAGACGCTCCTCAACCGCATCGCGCGCGAGTCGGAGAACGCGCTGGCCGGCCGCCCGGCGCGGATCATCGCGAAGATGAACGCGCTGATCGAGCCCCGGATCATCGAGGCGCTCTACCAGGCGTCGAATGCCGGGGTTGAGATCGACCTGATCGTGCGCGGCATCTGCGCGCTCAGGCCCGGCATCCCGCGCGTGTCGGAGAACATCCGCGTGCGTTCGATCCTCGGGCGCTTCCTCGAGCACTCGCGGGTCTACTACTTCGCGAACGGCGGCGAGCACGAACTCTGGTGCGCGAGCGCCGACTGGATGGAGCGGAATTTCTTCCGGCGCATCGAGGTGGCTTTCCCGATCGAGCGCACCAAGCTGCGCGAGCGGGTGCTCCGCGACCTCGAGACCTGGCTCGCCGACAACGTGACGGCGTGGCTCCTCAGGGCGGATGGCACCTACGAGCGCACGCGCCCGGGCGAGGCGCCGCCGGTCTCCGCGCAGGCGATGATGCTCGGCTGGTACGCCGAGACCTGAGCCACGGACCCTAGTAGACGCGCAGCCTGAAGCGCGCCGCACGCAGGAGCTCGACTTCCTGCACGAGGTCCTCGCGCGTCAGCGCGTGCTCGGTCAGCCAGCCGCGCGGCAGGCGCATCTCGAGCGAATTGCCCTTCGGCGTCAGCCGGATCGGCGGCAGCGCGACGCGTGAGCGGCCGCGATGCAGGAGCACCGCGAGCCGCAGGAGCACGATCATCGTGAGCGCGTTGCCGTGCCACGGCGGGACGAGTTCCTCGGCACGCTCGAGCGAAATCTTGCGCCGCTGGCACCCGACGAGAACCGCGAGCAGTCGCTGCTCCTCGCGCGGAAAGCCCTGCAGGTCCGCGTGCTCGAGGAGGTACGCCGCGTGCTTGTGGTGGCTCGAGTGCGAGATGTCGAGGCCGATCTCGTGCAGCTGCGCCGCCCAGCGCAGCGACTGCTCGACGAGCGGATCGCTCAGTGTCCACTCCTGCTCGACCTGGCGCAGGAAATCGACCACCGTCGCCTCGACGCGCGCCGCCTGCTCGGTGTCGACGTGGAAGCGCTCCGCCATCGAGCGCACCGCGAGCACGCGCACGTCCTCGTCGGCGAGCCGGCCGACCATGTCATAGAGGAGCCCTTCGCGCAGCGCCCCGTCGGCCACGCGCATCGACTGGACCTCGAGCGCGTTGAAGACGGCGGTCAGGATCGCGAGGCCGCCGGGGAACACGGGCCAGCGCTCGTCGGTGATCGAGTTGAGGCCGGCGTTACGGACGTTGCCGGAGCGCACGAGATGATCCGTGAGCTCCGCGAGCGCCTCGCGCGTGATCATCGTCGCGTTCGGCTCGAGCTCGCGAATCGCCTCCGCGACCGCGCGCACGCTCCCGGAGCTGCCAACCGCGTGTTCCCAGCCGATCCCGCGGAACGGCACCTGGATCGGCTCGAGCTCGAGCTCGCAGGCGACGACCGCGCGCTCGAAGCGCTTGGCCGCGACGCGTCCGTCGGGAAAGTGCGCGGCCGAGAGCGCGACGCAGCCCATGTACATGCTCTCGAGGATGCGCGGCTCATAGCCCTCGCCGATGATGCACTCGGTGCTGCCGCCGCCGATGTCGACCACGAGCCGGCGACCGGGCTCGAGGGGCATCGTCTGCGTGACACCCGCATAGATGAGGCGCGCCTCCTCGATGCCGGAGATGATCTCGATCGGGTGGCCGAGCGTCTCGCGCGCGCGCTCGAGGAAGGCGCCCTTGCGCCTCGCCTTGCGCAGGGTATTGGTGCCAACGACGCGCACGCCCTCGGCGCGCATGTCCCTGAGACGCTGGCCGAAGCGCGCGAGCGCGGCGAGTGCGCGCTCGGTGGCCTCCCGGGAGAGCCGGCCGTGCTCATCGAGGCCGGCCGCGAGCCGCACCATCTCGCGCAGACGATCGACGATTGTGATCTGGCCGTTCGAGTGACGGCCGACGACCATGTGAAAACTGTTCGAGCCCAGGTCGACGGCGGCGAGAACATCGGGAATCCGCGCGGGCTTCGGCATGCCGAGCGGGGCCTCAGTACCGCATCAGTGACGGGCCCAAGTCAGGCGGCGAACGAGGATCCGCAGCCGCACGTCGTCTTCGCGTTCGGATTGCGAATGACGAACTGCGCGCCCTCGAGTCCATCGCGATAGTCGATCTCGGCGCCGATCAGGTATTGCACGCTCATCGGATCGATGACCAGCGTCACGCCCTGGTTCTCGACGGTCATGTCGCCGTCCTCGACCGCTTCGTCGAAGGTGAAGCCGTACTGGAAGCCCGAGCAGCCACCGCCCTGCACGTAGACGCGAAGCTTGAGCGCGGGATTCGCTTCTTCGCGGATGAGCTCGCCGACCTTGCGCGCCGCCGCATCGGTGAAGACGAGGGGCGCTGGCGGCATCGACGCCGCGGCGCCGAGGCTCTCCGATCCCGCTTGTGAAGAGGCATCCATCATCGTCCACCTTGAATCAAGCACTTACGCGCAAGTCTAGTCCGTGCCCGGACGGGGGTCAAAGCGTCGACCCTCGTAGCGCCGGTCGTGGTCGCGGCCCCGGTCACAATTCGCTTAAATAGGGTTGCCCCGGCACCCGGGAGCGCGGCAACCCACTGTCCGGAGGGCCACCGCCAATCAAGCCACGGCCCCGGCACCGTGATGGTGGGACATGGGTATTGCAGGCAGGTTTCTCAATGTCGCCCTCGCGGCGCTCGTCGCGCTCGTCCTCGGGAGCGCCGCGACCGATGCGACGACGGTCGCTGCGCCGCCAGTCAGGCCGCACGACACGCGGCATTTCACGGTCGATGTCGGCGCGCTGCCCTTCGAGGCGGTTGCCGACTCCACGGTGCACACGGATCGCTGGTGGGGCGTCGAGGGCGGCGCGGGCTATCGCGTCGAGGTGCCCGAGCACTGGAACGGGCGCCTCGTGATGTACGCGCACGGCTACCGGGGCAACGGCGACACGCTGACGCCGGCCGCGCCGCACGCGCGCCGTGAGCTCATCGAGGCGGGCTACGCCTGGGCGGCCTCGAGCTACAGCGCCAACAACTACGACGTGCGTGCCGGCATCGAGGACACGAACGCGCTCGCGCTTGCCTTCACGCGCATCGCGCGCGCCAACGGCCGCGCGCTCGCCGCCCCCGAGCGCATCTACATCATCGGGCACTCGATGGGTGGGCACATCGCCGCGGCCGCGGTCGAGGCCGAGACTCTCGCAAGCGAGCGCCACAAGGTGCGCTACGCCGGCGCCATGCCGATGTGCGGTGTGCTCGCCGACTTCGAGCTCTTCAACTACTACGCCGCCTACTCGCTCGCCGCGCAGAAGCTCTCGGGCGAGGGCGCGGTCGAGTTCCCGGCGGCGCACTGGGACGAGCGGGCGCCGAAGATCATCGGGCGGCTGTTCGCCTCGTTCCCGAGCGATCAGGCGCCGACGACGCCGATCGTCATCCGCGACACGCCGGAAGCGCGCGAGCTCAAGGCCATCGTGATGAACCTATCCGGTGGCGAGCGGCCGGTGTTCGAGCAGGGCTTTGCGCTCTCATCGAACGCCTCGGCCTGGTTTGCGCTCGGCCTCGATACGAGCGCGAGCGGGCTCTTGTTGCACCGGCCGCAGTCGACCGAGCACGTCACCTACCGCTTCAGCTCCGCCGCCGCGCCGACCGAGGAGGAGCTCGCCTTCAACCGCTCGATGCCGCGCATCGTGCCCGAGCCCGACGCGAATCCCCGCCAGCCCGGGGCGCTGCGCTACGTGCCGCTGACGAACGGCGAGATCAGCGTGCCGGTGCTGACGCTCCACAACCTGGGCGACGTGTTCGTGCCGTTTCGCATGGAACAGGTCTATCGCGAGCGCGTCGAGAAGCACGGCAACGGCCGCTTCCTCGTGCAGCGCGCGATCCGCAGCCCGCTGCACTGCGACTTCACCGCGGCGGAAGAGGACGCGGGCTTTCGCGCGCTGGTCGCCTGGGTCGAGCACGGCACGCGTCCGGCCGGGGACGAGGTGACGAACGCATCGACCCTCGCCGATCCCGGCTATGGTTGCGCGTTCACCGACAACCGCACCGGATCCGAGGACGGACGCGAGGGGGAGCTGCGCGCGACGATGCCGGCCTGCCCGGCGGCGCACTGAAGGAGAGCGTCCCATGAGTGACATCTACGGATTCGAGGCAAAGCGGCTCGATGGCCGGCCGGAGTCGCTGGCCGGCTACCAGCGACGCGTGCTCCTCATCGTCAACGTCGCGAGCAAGTGCGGCTTCACGCCGCAGTACACGGGACTCGAGGCGCTGTACCGGCGCCTCGAGCCGCACGGCTTCACGGTGCTCGGCTTCCCGTGCGACCAGTTTGGCCACCAGGAGCCGGGCGATGCGGGCGAGATCCAGAGCTTCTGCTCGCTCAACTACGGGGTGAGCTTTCCGTTGTTCGCGAAGATCGACGTCAACGGCGCGAACACGCATCCGCTCTACCGGTACTTGAAGCACGAGCGGCCCGGCATCCTCGGCACCGAACGGATCAAGTGGAACTTCACGAAGTTCCTGGTGGACCGGGCGGGGAACGTCGTCGAGCGATTCGCGCCGCTCGAGAAGCCCGCCGCGCTCGAGGCGAAGGTCGCCGCGCTCCTGTAGCGCGATCGACTAACTAGCCCGCGGTGCCGGGCGCGGGCGTCGCGTCGAGCGCGCTGTCGGGGCCCGTCGCAGCCACGAGCCGCCCCTGGATGACGGCGCCCGCCGCCATCTCGATCACGCCGTAGCTGACGTTGCCGCTGACGCGCGCACTCGCGCCGAGTTCGACCTTGTCCCTGGCGCGGATGTCGCCGCGCACCTCGCCGTGCACGACGACGCGCGGCACCTCGACGATGCCCTCGACCACGCCCTTCTTCGCGATCGTCAGCAGCGCCGTGCCGCCCGGCTCGCAGGTGACGTTGCCGCGCACGGTGCCCTCGAGGTGCACGCCGCCGTTGACGATCAGGTTGCCCTCGACGCGGGTACCCGCGGCGATCAGCGTCTCGATTTGCGCACCCGGCTGCTTGCTTCGCCCGAACATCGGCACTCTCCGCGGGTCAGTTGGTCTCGATCTTCCAGGGATACGTCTGGCGGACCGACGAGGTCGACCTCGCCGGGCGCACTTCGATCTGCACGCGCTGCGGCAGGAAGTCGGCCGGCAGGTCGATTTCCGTCTCCAGCTCCTGAAAGTACCGGAACGAGAAGCTCAGGGACTTCGACGACGTCCCGATTTCGGCAAGCGGCAGGTTGACGGCCTTGCCCCCCCGGAGCCCGTCGATGGACAGGTCCGCCGTCGCGCTCGTCACGGTCTCCTGCCGGGCCGCCTGGATCAGCACGATCCGGACCCGGAAGCGCCGGGGTGCGATGCCCGGCAGCACCTTGACCTGCTGGATCCGCAGCCCGGCGATGTTGTCGCTGGGATTGACGATGCCCCGGTAGAAGGTGAGTTCCTGGCTCTGCTCCCCGAGCCGGGACTGCAGGTCCGCGAGGGACTTCTCGACCTGGGCGTAGGACTCGCGATCAACCCGACGCGCCATCTCGTTGGCGGCGAGCTGGGTCCTCGCGTCGCGCAGCTCCGTCGTCAGTGTCTTGATCTCGTCCGCTTTCTGGTGGCGATCGAGTTCGGCGGCGATGACCGAGTACCCCGCCCGCGCCCGGCCGATCTCGAAGGCAACGCCGAGGCAGACGAGGCCGCCGACGATCAGGATTCCCCAAAAGAGCGCGGCCCGGCCGGGTGTGTGCCGCCGGACGATGAGCTGCTGCGCTTCGGTGGGCATCGAGGGGCCAGCGCCCTAGAATGACCGCCGGCACCGCGGCCGGCCGGAGCGAGTCGAATGCTGTATCTGATCGTCAAGGCGCTGCATGTGATCTTCGTCGTTGCCTGGTTCGCGGGAGTGTTCTACCTGCCGCGGCTGTTCGTCTACCACGCCGATGCCACGGATCCGATCAGCGACGCGCGTTTCAAGGTCATGGAACGACGCCTGTACGCGCTCATGACCTTTGCCGGCGTCGGTGCCGCGACCTTCGGGGCCCTGCTCCTCGTGCTCGCGCCCGCCTGGCTCGCCGCCGGCTGGCTGAACGCGAAACTCGCGCTCGTCGCCGGGCTCGTTGTTTACCACATCTACTGCGGCCGTCTGCTGTCGCGGTTCCGCGACGGTCGCAACGTCCGTACCAGCCGCTGGTTCCGGGTCTTCAACGAGATCCCGGCACTCTTCCTGGTGCTCATCGTGCTGCTCGTCATCGTGAAGCCCTTCTGACCCCGATCAGTCGGCGGCCGACGGCGGCGCCGGGTCCGCCTCCCACCACGCGGGGTACGGCGGGAGGCCTGCCGGAAACGCGATGCGGCCGAGCTCGTGCAGCGCCCGCCGGTACACGTCGCGCTTGAAGAAGATGACCTCGCGTACGGGATCCCAGTACTCCGCCCAGCGCCACTGGTCGAACTCCGGCGGCTCGCTCGTCGTATCGAAGCGCAGCCGCTCGTCGCCCGCGAGGAACCTGAGGAGCACCCAGCGCTGTTTCTGGCCGATGCAGCGCGGCGCGCCGTGCCGGCGCACGTACTGCTTGGGAAGGCGGTACCTCAGCCACTCGGCCGTGACGCCGAGGTAGCGGACGTCGCTCGCGGACAGGCCGATCTCTTCTTTCAGTTCCCGGTAAAGCGCCTCGTCGAGCGACTCCTCGCGACCGATGCCACCCTGCGGGAACTGCCAGCCGCGACCGCCCGGACGACCGCCGAGGAATACCCGCCCGTCGTCCCGCATCAGCACGATGCCGACGTTGGCGCGATAGCCTTCCTCGTCGATCCAGTCGCTCATTCAGCCTCGCGGCGCCCGACGCCGGTGGATTCTTCCACAGGGTACCCGCCCGGCCAATCTGCCGCCCGCTTCCCGATCCGGTACGCTTCCGCGTCGTCCCGCCGCGTGAGGCCGCCCACCCGTGTTCGCGCCGTTCGTCCGCCACCCCGCCCTCGCG
>CAYNCY010000063.1:7540-12331 GCA_964395195.1 uncultured Steroidobacteraceae bacterium | reverse complement strand
CGGCGTAGTCGCCGAAGCAGGCGATCGGCCGGTAGCCGTGGCGCCGGTAGAGCGCAATCGCCTCCGGCTGGTGGATGCCGGTCTCGAGGATCGCGCGCCGGAACCCCCGCCGCCCGGCCTCGACCTCGAGCGCCACGAGCAGCGCCCCCGCGACGCCCGCACCGCGGTGCGCCACGCGCACGAACATGCGCTTGATCTCGACGGTGGTTTCATCGTGCGGCCGGAATGCGCCGCAGCCGGCGGGCTCGTCGCCGCGCCGCGCGAGCAGGAAGCAGCCGCCCGCCTCCTCGAATCCCACGGGCTCGACGCCGTTGGTAGGCTCGTCCGGATAGCGCTCGATGAGCTCGGCGTCGAGCTCGGCGAGGAGCCCGAGCCGCGCGACGATCGGGGCCTGGCTCGGTTCGATCCGGGTCAGGATCGCGCCGTCAGCCACCGCTCGTCTCCGCTTCTGCGCCCTCACCGCCTTTGGGGCCCCAGAACACGACCCAGGTGGCGAAGTCCGCCGAGAACTCGACGAAGCGATGCTCGATGCCGGCCGGCACGAAGAACGCGGTGCCGGCACCGACGCGGTGGCGCTCGCCGTCCATCACGAACACCGACGTCCCCGAGTGCACGATGTAGATCTCGTCCTGCTCGTGCGGCGTCTGCGGGTCGCTGCCGACCGGCGCGTAGAGTTCAACCGACATGGAGCCGTGGGCGAAGCCGAGCGTGAACGTCTCCCCGTCCGGCCACGCGGGAGTCTTCGGTCCCGGCAGGCGCGCCACGAGCTCGCCGGCCTCGGCACTCAGGAATTTCACGACGCTCGCCTCCTCACTCAGCCGTCGCGACAAAGCCCGATCGCGAACACCGCCCACATCGCGAACACCGACAGCGTGCTGAGTGCATAGGCGGCGAAGCGGTGCACGACGCGGTTGTAGCTGAGATGGACGAGGCTGTGGAGCGCTCGTAGCGTCACGAACGCCCACGCGAGCGCGAGCTCGGCGGTGTCCGTGCGCCCCGTCGCGGCGAGCAGGCATCCGATCGCAAAGAAGAGCACCGGCACTTCGAACAGGTTCTTGAAGTTGTCGGCGGGCGCAACGTCGTGGAGGACGCCCGCCGCCAGGTGGCTCGTGCGCACCGACTGCGGGTCGATGCGTCGCTCGCCCATCTCGCCGAGCCGCACGACGTAGAGGCGCACCCAGACGATGGCCGTCAGCGCGACCTGGGCGATCATCGGCCAGGCGATCGCGGGTGCGGTACCCATCGTCACGGTGCCGCTCAGTGGGCAGCGCCGGGACGCGCGCCCAAGAGGCGCGCCGGCAGGAAGAGGAGCGCGCGGATGAGCGCGAACACGGCCTCGATGCTGATGCCGACGAGCCGCAGCGGCAGCGTCAGCAGCCACAGGATCGGCCAGAGCACGAGCGCGAGGAGCGCGATCGGCCAGCAGAGCACGAACAGGAAGCACCAGGCGATCAGGGTCAAAAGGCCGCGCATGATTTCTCCGGGGGCATCACGAGTCGGTCGGGTCCGGCAGATCCATGGTACCGCACGCCCGGCAGAGGACGCCGCTCAGCCGGCGGCCACGCAGCCGGACGCCTTGACGATCCGCCGGGTCGACGCCGGATGATCCGCCAGGCGCTCGGGCGGGCGCCTCGGCCGTTGCACGAGCTCGCCCTTGCAGTTGGGGCAGCGCCCGTGGAGCACGCCTTCCGCGCAGGCGCGGCAGAACGTGCACTCGAAGGAGCAGATGAGCGCGGCGGTCGATTCGGGCGGGAGCGGGGTGCCGCAGCATTCGCAGGTCGGGCGGAGTTCCAGCATGGGTCAGTCCAAGGATCGGTGGGCGGGCGTCAGGATTCGAGTGGGGTCTCGGTCTCGGCTTCGGTCACGGCCTCGATCGAGAACCCGACGTTGAGTTCGGCGAGCGAGCGCAGGAGCGCGGGCGGTAGGTCGAGGCCCCAGCGCTCGTCGGCGTTCAGGGTGACGGCGAGCTCGCAGGTTGCCCCTTCGGCCTTGAGGCGGGCGAAGAAGGCCTTGTGCGCGACCAGCTGGCGCGTCTGGCCGAGCAGGAATGCCTCGAGCGGGAGCGAGCGCGACGGTGGCCAGAACGTTCGACTGGCATCGGCGGAGCTGCCCGCGTGCGGCCGCTGCCAGTCCCCGTCGCCGAGCGGCGCGAGCCAGTACGTGTCCGGGTGCTGGCCGCGGGAACCACCGCCGGCCGCGGCTTCGCGCGCCGAGCCCGCGGCCCAGGCGTGGACGGGGTCGAGTCCGAGCGTCGTCGTGACCTCGTCGGGGTCGATCGACGGATGGCGGATGCGAAGGAAGGCGGTGTAGGTGGTCATGGCACTCCCGGGTGCCCGGGTGGGCACCGATCAGCGGACCGTCCCGCGTCCCTGCAGTTCCGCGCCTGCGCGCGGTGGACGGCCTATCGAGTCAACCACAGGGCGCCCGGGCCGACAACCGGGACTATCCCGGCGGGGTCGCGGGCACCGCTTTCGGGGGTTTGTACCAGCGCTTCGCCACGGGGGTGAACAGGAGGACGATCGCGACGATCTCGGCGAGCACGAGCAGGAGGTCGGCGATGCCAAGGAGCGGCGTGTCGCCGAGCGAGCGGACGAGGCCGTTCGCGTGCGTGCCGAGCGCGAGCCCGGTGTAGACGAGGAGCGCGATCCGCCCCCAGTTGCGCCGGCGCCAGGCCATCACCACCAGGAAGGCCTTCAGCAGGAACACCGGCAGCACCGCCACGAACACCGTCAGGTCCACGGGGGCCGGATCGAAGGCCCCGACCAGCGGCGTCAGCACCATCGAGGCGACGTAGAGCCGAAATCCCAACCGGACGGACCCCGGCATCGGGGGCGCAATCACGGGTGTAGCCGGGTCCGCGCTCACGGCATGCCGGCGCCGACGGTCGCTCGCACCGGGATACCGGTCGCATCGAAGTCCGCGAGGCAGAAAACGTTGACGCCGTAGAAGTCGGGGGTCACGCGCTTGCGGTGAAACGGGTAGATGCCGCAGGTCCGGCAGAAGAAATGCTCGGCGGTGAGTGTATGGAAGCGGTAGCGACTGAGTGAATCCTCGCCCGCGACCAGCCGGAACCTCGACTCGTGCACCTTCACCATGAGCGCGTTCTTGCGCCGACAGATCGAGCAGTCGCACGTCGTGAGCTCCGCAACGTCCGACTCGATCTCGAAGCGCACCGCACCGCAATGGCAAGCACCCTGGTAGGTCCTGAGGGGCCGCGTGCTCATCCGAGCGAGCTCGCGATCGCCTTGGCCGCCTCGGCGGAACTTCTCACCGGGATCACCTCGAAGGCGACGAGGTCGTGCCACGCGGCGCGCCACTCATCGATCAGGGCCGCATCCTCGGTGCTCATCAGCTGGAAGCAGCGCCTGAACTTGAGATCGACCCAGCTGCCGAGGTACGCAAGGCCGGGCGGCAGCATCCGGCCGCGCTCGCGCGCGCGCCGGTAGATCTCGGGGGCGGCGCCTTCGTTGAAGCGCTCGATCACCATGTAGAGCATGCGCCTCGCGCCTCCCGCGCTTCACTCGAGTGCCGTATCGTTCTACCGCTCCCCGACCCCGCCCTCAAGCGCTGCGATCGATGAAGCGGACGTCCGGGATCCAGTTGCGCACCCGGCGTGCGAGCCTCGAATCCGTGCCCTCGCCGTCGAAGCTCGCGGATCCCCGGCTGAGGAGCCCGGGGTCCACGTTCTCGAAGGCATTGACGCTGACGACGGCGTAGAGCCGCCCCTCGATCCGGGAGGTCACGACGGGAACGACGCCGCAGGTCGCGCAGACATGAAACTCCGCGGTGCGGGTGCCGAACTGGTAGCGCGACACGCGTCCGGGATCGGCGATCTCGACGACGAGCGCCGCCCGCGGGTTCGAGGTCCAGACGCCACCGTGCTTGACGCAGAAGGTGCAGGTGCACGCGCGTGCGGGGATCTGGGTCGGATCGGGCTCCCAGCCGAGCTCAAAGCCGATGTTCCCGCAGTGGCACCGTCCACGAATCAGCATCGGAAGTTCCTCGGGCGCATTCGACCCACCGCGGCCCACGGCCCCGGGCCGAGGATCTTAACTCCGGGCGGCCGTCGCACGGATCGCGGACAATGAGACTCCTGCTCCCCGGGAGAATCGGCGATGAAGATGGCGGGCATCCCCTTCGGCACCACGGACTGGTCGGCCATCGAGCGGACCGAGCACCCGGGCGAGACCGGCGTTGCCCACTGGCGCACCCGGTTCTTCGCGGACATCCGCGTGCGCATGGTCGAGTACTCACCCAACTACCGCGCGGATCACTGGTGCGAGAAGGGCCACGTGCTGCTCTGTCTTGCCGGCAGGCTCGACACCGAGCTTGCGGACGGGCGCAGTGTCACGCTGACCCCGGGAATGAGCTACCAGGTCGGTGATGGCGATGCGCCGCATCGTTCGGTGACCCGGGACGGTGCGACGCTCTACATCGTCGACTAGGCCGTCGCGGCGGGAGGCGATCCGCCGGCCGGCGTTCAGCCGGGGTCCGCGTGATACGTCGAGGTGCGGACGACCCCGTTCTCGATGACCAGGCGACAGCCGTACCGGCCAAACGTGCGCTGCTCGATGAGATAGACGACCCCGCGCTCGCCCGGCCGACCGATCAGGCCGTTGTGGCGCGCGAACTCGTGGAGCTCTGCCGCCGTCATGCCGGGCTTCACGGCGGTGCAGAGGGCGCCGAGGCGCGTCGCCGCGGTCAGGTACCCGTAGGTGTAGTAGGCGCCGGCCCAGAGGATCGCGAAGAGGACGAACAGGAGACTGACCCGGCGCACGGCGTGACGCTCAG
>CAYNCY010000063.1:0-7440 GCA_964395195.1 uncultured Steroidobacteraceae bacterium | reverse complement strand
GAGATAGCCCCACGGCAGCACGATCGGCAGGAGCACGACACCGATGAGGCACTCGAAGACCGACTCGCTCGCGTAGGCATCGAGTCCGGGGCCACGCCACATGGGCACCGCGAAGGCGAGCACCCAGATGACCTTCCAGAGGAACTCGAACAGGAGGAGCGGCAGCATCTGCACCGGGTAGCGGATGCCGAGCAGCGACAGGAGCCCGATCGCGCCGAGGAGCGAGCGGACGACGGTCCGGGGATCCGCCACCGTCGAGTGCGGGAAGAGGATCGATGGCCAGACGACGAGCAGAAGACCCGCCGCCATGAACAGGTACATCGCCCTCAGCAGGTAGAGTCTCGGGAGACTGATCTCGGGCATCGAATCACTCCTCCGCTGACTGTATCTCGCGGGTCGCGATCGGGTGGCACGCAGGGTGCGCCGATTTCCCCCGCTACTCGAGCGGGCGAAAGCCGCAGCGGGCGCGCACCGTCGCGATCTCCCACACGAGGCCTGCACCCGCCGCGACGCCGAGGACGGACAGACAGGCCCCGAAGTCGACCGAGGCGAAGTCCTGGCGCCACTCGAGTACGAGGCAACCGCCGAGACCCACGCCGATCGCGACGAGGAGGCGCCATCCGAGCAGCGCGCCGATGCCGCCGAGCGGATCGGGCAGCGGCGCGGGCGGCGGCGGATCGGGCGGACTCATGCGGCTACCCGGCGAGAAGGCGCGACGGTGCGTTGTTCCGCCAGGCCTCGAACAGCGCGGGCTTGAGTGCGCTCGGCGTCGCGGCCCGCAAGGTCACGTGGGTCGCACCCCGCAGGCCCCAGCCTCCCTTCACCGGGCTGAAGACCCCGGGAAAGGCGTTCACGAACTGGGACTGCTGCAGCGGCGTCAGCTTGATCATTCCCGAACCCGGGCCGGGATAGCCGAGGGTGGCAAAGACGCGCTTGCCAATCCGGAAATCCGCGTGGCCCATGTGCGAGGACTCCGTCGCCTCGGGGAGGCCGAGCGCCAGCTTTCGAAAGGCGGCGGGAGTCATACGGCCCGATCATACCGCCGGATGCCGTCGGTGCTTCAGTACGACGTGGGTGGCCTTTTCCGACTGAACGAATCGAACGCACTCATAGCCAAGCTCCCGCATGTCAGTCCCGGCGAAGAGCCGCTCACCGCCGCCCAGCAGCACCGGCGAGATCGCGAGGTGCAGCTCATCGACGAGCCCTGCGCGAAGGTACTGCTGGATGGTGTTTGCGCCACCGCCGATGCGCACGTCCATTCCCTTGGCTGCGTCGCGTGCCCGCTCCAGCGCCTCGTGAATGCCGCCCGTGACGAAGTGGAACGTCGTCCCGCCTTCCATCTCGATGGGCGGGCGCGCGTGATGAGTCAGGATGAACGTCGGAACGTGATAGGGCGGGTTGTCTCCCCACCAGCCCTTCCAGTCCGTGTCGGGCCACGGACCCCGGACGGGCCCGAACATGTTTCTTCCGAGAATCCACGCACCCACGTTCCTGAAGCCCCCCGCCGCGAAGTCATCATCGACTCCCGTCGTGCCACCGTCGGCGCCAAACAGGGTGCGCTGGAACGTGCGCGTCGAGATCAACCAGTGGTGCAGATCGGTTCCGCCCACGCCGAGCGGATTCTTGAGGGTCTGATTCGGACCGGCGCCGTATCCGTCAATCGAGACGGTGAAGCAGTCAACTCGGACACGTGTCATTTTCGTGCGTTCCTTGATTGATTGACGCAGGAGGCGGTCAAGCGCCGGCTGGGCGTCTGAGCACGCCCCAGCACAGCAGGATTGGAGAGTCCGATCATCATCACCCAGCCGGATCCGTCAATGAGGAATGGCGGCATGCGCGAGTCGATCGTGTGCCCGCGCACGGACGCACGGATCGTGAGTGCATCGATTTGCGCTGCAAAGTCAGCACGAGGGCAACGCTGTTGCACAGGAGGACAGCCCACCAGAGGCGCGGTCCTGACGAGACCCCGGCCATGAATGGAAGGCACTCTAGCGGTCACGGCCCGCTCCAACCGGTGGTGACACGACTACGCGACGTCGCCGAAAGCGGCGGACGATGCGAGCAACGCCGAATACCAGGCAGACATTCAGACTCAGACACAGCGTAAGAGAGAGAATGTTGCCACAGGGAACACCCGCGAGCGCGCGAAGTGCGACGGCGGGCCAGGGCGCGATGGCGGCGGCGCCGCAGATGAGGGTCCCGGGCAGAAACCACAACGCTACCCACAGCTTCGTGGGGGCCGCACCCGCGTATCGGCGCAGGAGTTCAAATACGACGCCGCCCACGACCACCCAGCCAAGGAAAAGGCCGGGGGTTTCGACGGCGCTTTCAAAGAGGACGTACGGATAGAAGACCGAAAAGAAGCCGTAGGTACAGACGACTTCAAGCGCCTCTTCGAGAGCTTCGGTCATTTGCGGCGCCGTCTAACGATGGGATTGGGCGGCGGCGACACACGGCCACGCAAAAGGCACGCTATCGCTCACGGCCGCTCCAACCGAGAGTGATAGGGCAACTGCCAGGCGGCCCATGTCAGCAACGGCAGGACCAGCAAGACTCGGACAGTGCTCGTGGCGAGTGTCTGAATGTAGAACGTGAGCGCGGCGGCGTGAGGAAGGTCCGCGAGAATCGTCGGAACCGCGGCCAGGTCCGCCGCAACCGCAAAGCCGGCTGCAAGGAGCGACAGCAGAAGCCAGCGGCGGCGATAGGCGCGCGCAAAAAGTAACGCGAAAGGAGTCGAGACCGCGACCGTTACCAAGGTGTCGATGGTCAGGGCCCACGCCCAATAGGCAGCGTGGGTGTGTCCGAGCGCATCCCGCCACCAGCGTGGCATCACGACGGCACTGGCGTAACCAAAGGCGATCACCAACGCGGTTCGATACAGGCAGATCAGGCCCAGGGAAAGAGCCACGAGTGCGACCCGCCGCCACATGACTTTGCCCTCTGACGACCAGGTTGAGCGGCCTCGGTACGCGGCCCTGTACAGGCTACCTTATCGTTCACGGCATGCCCCAGCCGACAGTCAGGCGGACCCGCCGCAACGGTTAATGGACTGCCCCGAACAGGTAGCCCTTCTGGCGCAAGCAGAGCTTTACGGCCTCTTCACGCGCCCGAGCATTGGCATCTTCATCTCGTGCCGGCCCTCCAGAGGACAGGCTGTGGGCACGGACGATGCTCGCGGGGTACTGTGCCGCCGCGGCCGCATAGCACTCCACGTTGTCTTCCCGAACCTGATCCGCGGAGGCCCCCGGCTTCACCCAACCCATGGTGCAGCCGGCGAGCAGCGCGACAATGGCGCCACAGCACGGGAGGTGACTGGTTCGAATGAGGGAAGCGATCGGCATGGTACGAGCCTCAGCGGCCAGATTGGCCGGCTAACGACTGGGTTGAGCGGCCGCAACGCGGCGCCATCTGCAGGGCACTCTATCGTTCACAGCCGCACCGACCGCTAGGTCGGCGGAGAACGACCTAGCGCATCACTCCGAAGGTGTAGCCTCGTTTGCGCATGCAGTATTTCTCCTCTTCGTCTCGCAGGACCTGGCTCGCATCTTGGTCGAAGCGCGGCTCGCCGGATTCCAGGCTGTGGAGCCTAAGAGCTTCATTGTGTGTCCGCCAAACGAATGAGGCTGAGCGGCCGCGGTACCCGGCCACAAATAGTAGGTACTCTGTGCTTCACGGCCCGCTCCAACCGCTAGTTAGACGGCATTGAGATGGTTAGAGTGAGCGGGTGCTGAAGCGGCATGAAGGCGATAACGTAAAATACGACGGTCGGAACGACCACTATCCAGAGAACCGCCTGTGAGAGTGAGATCTGACGCCGCCGATAGGGCGCGCTAGCAAGCAACGCGAACAGCAGGAACGTCGCAACTCCGACGAGGCCGCTGCCCCAGAAGTAGAGTTCCGACAAGGCTGCGCGCGACGATAGATAGAGCTGCGCCGCGTAGAGCAGAAGCGGCCAGCACCAAGCAAAGATAAAGTACCGCCAGTAGCGCCGCGGGGTCTCCACAAGGGCTGACAGCCGAGCTTGCATGCTTGGTTTGCCGTCTAACGAATGAGGTCTAGCCGCCGCGGTAGGCGACCATAAATAGAGGGCGCTTTATCGTTCACGGTCCGCTCCAACCGATAGTCAGAGGTTACTCCCGCCCACGCCAATGCCCCGGACGCTGTCGTCGATGGGCAATCGCCAAGACTCGAAGTGTGTCGCCCGCTGCGCGATAGATGACCGCGAAAGGGAAGCGCTGCAGTGGAAAGCGGCGACGGCGATGGTCGAGGCGCTCGCCGATATCCGGGAGATCGCATAGAAGGGACACCACCCTCTCCACTTCCTTTAGGAGATCCAGCCCAAGTCCAGGGGCGCGGGCTTCGCCAGTTCGCATCGCGGCCAAGAGCTCGAGCTCAGCCGCCCGATGGAACCGAGGCGTCATTTCTTCAGAGAAGCCCGCAAGCGTTCAAACACTTCAGATGCGGGAGCAGAGTCGGCAGATCCAGAATCCAATTCGGTGTCGCGACGTTGCGCTTCGGCGAGCCAGGCAGCATCAACATCAGGGTCAGCCGGTCCATCCAAGTCCTCCCACAGCGCGCGGAGCAGCGCCTCCTTATCGGAAGTGCTAAGTCCGCGTATTTCATCCTGAATTTGCTGCAGCGGTCGAGCCATGGCTACCAACGTACCAGCGGGTTCGGCGGCGTGCAAATGCGGTCGGGTAACCTCTAACGAATGAGGTTGAGCGGGCGCGCGCGGCGCCACATACAAGGCACTTTTTCGTTCACGGACCGCTCCAACCGACAGTTAGACGACCTACTTGTAGACGTCCCGGCGGTGTCCCACTTTAAACAAGGTGAGTTCGTGCCGCGTATCGTCTATCAGGTAGACAATGCGATAGTTCCCTTGTCGCAGGCGATACCGGTCGTCGTAGCCCGCGAGTTTCTCCGAGCCGTGTGGTCGGGGATCAGCTCTCAGGGCAGATATTTTCTCGACGATTCGGCGCCGGTCGGACTTCGAGTCGACTGCGTCGATTTCCTTCGCCGCAGAGGCTTTCAGCAGCAGCTTATATTCGGCCACGCCGCTTTAGGCCGGTCACAAACGATTCGAACGAAACGCTTTTCTCGGATTGACGCGAGGCGAACGCGTCGAGATCGATCGCGTCCTCAGCCAAAGACATTCGTACCGCGTCATTGACCATATCGGACACCGAGCGATCGGAAGCGGCTGCTCGGAGCCGAAGCGCCTTATGCACGTCGGGAGCGAAATAGACAGTTGCGCGCTTGGAGTTATCCATAGCGCCACCATAGTCGAATAACGTTATGACGTCAAGACGTTCCGAGGTCGTCTAACGAATGAGGTTGAGCGGCCGCGGTACACGCCACATACAAGGCACTTTATCGTTCACGGCCCGCTCCAATCGATAGTCATGCGGTTTCACTACTGCTTTCGTGCGCAGGCGACGCAAACGGTGACGATCGGGCCCGAGGCCTTCCAGGTGTCGCCGGTTTTCTCAAAGTCGACGAAGCTATTTGATGAGGCGGCGCAGACATCGACGTGCGGCTCATACCGGCAGAACCGGTAGTTCCCGCTGCCGGAGCGAAACCATGCTTCGCTTGTCGAAGTGGGCTTTGCCCCGAGCTGCGCTGCTATGGATTTGCCACTAGTTCTTGTCGCCATCAGCTGATCTTTGAGCGGCGGTGGGTCATCGAGCAAGACCCAGCCCGCCGTTAGCTCAAGGCTGCAGCTGTCCTCAAGGGTGGGGAGGCGCGCCGGGGACGAACCCGGGCTCGCCACGCAGGCGGAAAGGAAGGCAACCGAGAAGACGCTAAGAAATCGCATAACGAATGAGGTTGCGCGGCCGCGCTCGGCGGCACATACGAGGCACTTTATCGTGCACGGTCCGCTCCAACCGATAGTTAGCCGGCCCTCCGCAGTTCTTCCCGAAGCACTCGCCGCAAGGTCTTCTCGAGGGGTTCTGCGGTTCGTTCAATGTGATCGCGGAGCGCAGCGTTTATCAGAGACTGATAGTTCCCGCCGCCGGCAAGATCTACCTGAGCCTTAAACCATTCGAGCACGTCGTCGTCGAGACGAATGGTGATGCGGCTCTTCCCTTTCGGAACTGGAACCGCAGGCCCGCGTTTCGCTTTAGAGAAGTCGTATTCCTTTCTCATCTTTTGGTCTCGTAGGTTCGACGTTCGGCGCGGCTCGCCTTGCGCGAGGAAATGATTCGTGTGACGCGTCCGCGCGGGGTGTACACCGTAACAAGGAGTCGGCCCGAAGGATCCGCGCCAAGGCACAGGAAGCGCTGTTCGCCGCTCGCATCAGGGTCAGGGCCGGTTAGCCCAAGCGGATCTTCAAGCGAGACGACGGCATCGGCGAAACGCACCCCATGTTTCTTGAGGTTGGCCGCCGCTTTGGCCGGATCCCACCCGTACTCCATTGACGTCAGTGTATGTACATACGTACACAGCCGTCAAGTAGCCACCCCACGCATCTGGGCCGGCTAACGAATGAGGTCGAGCGGCCGCGTGAGGCGCCACATCCAAGGCACTGTATCGTTCACGGCCGGCTCCAACCGGTAGTTAGCTGGCAGCATGAGTGATCCGTCGGGCTCCAAATTCAAGCGCCCGATGCGCGTCGATGCCTCGCCGCTGTTCGAGCGAGAGCGGATGATCCGAGGGTTTCAGGATGAAGTCCGGGCGCGTCGTCGGGCCCGTGAGCCTAATGTCGACTTCAAGGCCTACCGAGGAAGGGAGCGTCGGTACATCGTTCGCGAGTATCGCCGGGATGGGCGGTTCGTCGGACTGCCTCGGGTCGCTCCACAAACGAGAAATGCGCTCGAATGCGAGGGGGGCTACTTCGGCCCAGAGGCCGATGCGGTAAGGCTGATCGCGACCGTGTACCGGCAACGGAAGTAGGCCGCGTACGAAGAAGCGACTTCGGTCGAGGGCGCACACATCGTCGGAGAAATCGCAACGAGCGTCCCGTTCGTCCGCCGCCAAGTCGAAGATCGGACCGGGCAGATTCAAGACAAGCTCGGTCTCCTCCTTGGGATGGGACTTCCCGCAGGTCGAACACACAACGGTGTCGCTCATCAATCGGTCTGCCAGCGAACGACTAGGTTGAGCCGCCGCGGTACGCGGCCATGTACGAGGCACTTTATCGGTCACGGGCCGCTCCAACCGATAGTTAGGTGCCCGCCGCAAACCCATCGAGTCCCTCGCTGAATTTAAGGTAGGAAAAGTCTTCCCTTTCGAGCGCACCTTTCACCTCCAAATCCAACGATGAGGTGTCCACAAAAACGGGTCAACTCCAGGAGTTCGCCGTTCGTAATCCCAGCCCACCCTTGTTCCGCGACGGTGCGAACGTTAAAGCCAGGAAGCTCGCGGCCGAGGCGTCGATCGACGCACTCGTCGAGCAGGACGCTCAAGCAGCCTCGATCACCGCGAGGGAGGCACCGC
>CAYNCY010000062.1:0-12401 GCA_964395195.1 uncultured Steroidobacteraceae bacterium | reverse complement strand
TCGTGGCGTGGGAGAGGACGCTCGCCGAGCTCGGCGAGGGCGGAGGCGGCGGCGTGAAGCCCCCCCCCCCCCGGTCCTGTCAGTGGGCTTGCGACTTCGAGACGAGCAGCCCCGTGTTCTGGCGCGCGTACACCTCGTCCCACATGTCCTCCGAGCGCTTGTCGCGCCCGAGGAGTGAGCCCAGGAGCACCGCGAGGAAGCCGAGCGGGATCGAGATCAGCCCCGGGTTCTTGAGCTCGAAGAGCGGCTTCTCGAGCCCGATGAACGAAGTCTCCTGCCCCTCGACCTTGGCCATGTCGGCCTTCGCCTTGGCAACGGCTTTGTCGAGTGCGGCCTCGGTCTTGGCCGCCTTGGCCGCCGCCTCGGCATCGCCCGAGGCCTTCGCCGCGTCGATGCCGGCGCGCTTGTCGGCCTCGGCCTCCAGCACCTTGTGGGAGGCGGCACGGACCGCCTTCGGGTAGGTGAGGTTCGGCGAAACGAGCGTGAGGCCGACCGCGGCGACGGTGCCGACGATCATGCCGGCGACGACGCCCGTCGTATTGCAGCGCTTCCAGTAGAGCGTCAGGAGCACGCAGGGGAAATTCGCGCTCGCGGCGACGGCGAAGGCGAGCCCGACCAGCACCGCGACGTTCTGGCCCTTCGCGGCGATGCCGATCGCGATTGCCAGCGCGCCGACGAGCACCGTCGCGACGCGCGCCGCGCGCACCTGTTCGGCCGGGGGTACCGCCTCGCCGCCCTTGACGACGCCGACCCAGAGGTCGTGTGCCATCGCGGAGGCCGAGGCGAGCACCAGCCCTGCGACCACCGCGACGATGGTTGCGAAGGCGACCGCCGAGACGAAGGCCAGCATGAAGTTGCCGAAGAACGAGTCGGGGCCGCCGCCGATGTACTGCGCGAGGAGCGGTCCGGCCATGTTGCCGCCCGCATCGACACCGGCAATCGTCGCCGGGCCCACGTGCTTGGCGGCGCCGAAGCCGAGGAACAGCGTCAGCACGTAGAAGCCGCCGATGATGACCATCGCCCAGACCACGGACTTGCGCGCCGCCTGCGCGGTCGGCACGGTGAAGAAGCGCATCAGGATGTGCGGCAGGCCCGCGGTGCCGAACACGAGCGCCATGCCGAGCGAGATCTGGTCGATCGGCGCCTTGAAGTAGAGGCCGGGCTCGAGGAAGCGCTGGCCGAGCTCGGCCGCGGACATGTTCTTGGCCGGATCGCCGAGCAGAGTCGCGACTCGCGCCTGGACCTTGGGATCGGAGACGACGTCCTGCAGGAACGCCGGCAGCGAGAACCCGTAGGGCGTCCACACCAGCATCACGATGACGATCGAGGCGACGACCAGGAGGATCGCCTTGATGATCTGCACCCACGTGGTCGCGACCATGCCGCCAAAGAGCACGTAGCTCAGCATCAGGACGCCGACGACGACGACCGAAACCTCGTAGTCGATGCCGATCAGCGTCTTGACGAGCACGCCGCCGCCGACCATCTGCGCGGTCAGGTAGAAGGTCGAGACCGTGATCACCGAGAGCGCGCCCACGACGCGCGTCTTCCTCGGGTCGTTGCGGTAGGCGAGGATGTCGGCGAGCGTGTACTTGCCGATGTTCCGGCACGGCTCCGCAATCAGCAGGAGCACCGTGATGTACGCGACCAGCCAGCCGACCGAGTACATGAAGCCGTCGTAACCGTAGAGCGAGATCAGCCCCGCGATGCCGAGGAACGAGGCCGCCGACAGGTAGTCGCCGGCGATCGCCCAGCCATTCTGGAAGCCCGAGATGCCACCGCCCGCGGTGTAGAAGTCGGAGGCCGACTTCACGCGCTTGGAGGCGAGATAGGTGATGAACATCGTGAGCGCGATCACGACCGCGAACACCGTGAAGGTGAGCCAGCGGTAGGTACCGCTGCCGGCCGCCTGTGCATAGGCAGGCGCGGCGATGATCACGATGAGCGCCGCGAGGGCGAAGGCCAGAGTGCGGGGTGCGAGGATCTTCATGGTTCAGCCCCCGGCGCGCGGCTGGAAGTCGGCCGCGATCTCGGCGGCCAGGCGGTCGAACTCGCGGCTCGCGATTCGCGAGTAGTAGACCGCGATCGCCCAGGCGACCACGAACTCACTCAGCGCAAACAGGATGCCGACGTTGACCACGCCCCAGACCTTCACCTTGAAAATGTCCTGGTGGTATGCGGCACCGATCGGGAGCAGGAAGTAGTAGACGACCGAGAACGCCATCAGGCCCCAGAGCACGGTCACCTTGCGGCGGTGCAGCTTCTGGAAGCGCGGATCGGCGATGACCGCGCTCCAGTTGATCGCTTGTGGACTCGTCACGATGGACCCCCTGGCGTTTTTCTAGGTCGCGTTGTGGGCGCATCGGGTTTTCCCCGGTCGCGCGCGCGGGCGCCACCCTCGGGCGTCCCGTGTGACCGAGTAGAGCAGATTTGCGGTCGCTCTGAAATACGACCGGCGCGAAGGCGCCCCATCCGCGTCACACGACTGTCACAATCGGCACTCCGGGACGCGGGCGCCGCACCGGGCATCGCCGTACACCGACGCTTGAGTGCCGTGCGGTTTTCATCAACCATCGCCTCGTCCCGCCGGCGTCGCGGCGAGACCGTGCGCTGCAGTGCAAAAATGGTGCAGGTCGCCGTCTGGGACCACGAAGGGAGCAACGAGCATGAGCAAGATCTACGAAGTGCCGGCCGGATTTGCGCAGACCGCGCGCGTCACCGCGGCGGGCTACGCGAGCGACTTCGCGCGCAGCATCAAGGATCCGGAGGGATTCTGGGGCGACATCGGCCGCCGCCTCGAGTGGATGAAGCCGTTCACCAGGGTCAAGGACACTTCGTACAAGCTCGAGGATTTCCACATCCGCTGGTACGCGGACGGCGCGCTCAACGTGAGCGCGAACTGCCTCGACCGCCACCTCGCGACGCGCGGCGAGCAGGTCGCGATCCTGTGGGAGGGCGATAATCCCACCGAGAGCCGCCGCATCACCTACCGCGAGCTGCACGCGGAGGTCTGCCGCTTCGCCAACGTGCTGAAGGGCCTCGGCGTCGCCAGGGGCGACCGGATCACGATCTACCTGCCGATGATTCCGGAGGCCGCGGTCGCGATGCTGGCCTGCGCGCGCCTCGGCGCCGTGCACTCGATCGTCTTCGGCGGCTTCTCACCCGAGTCGCTCGCGAGCCGCATCCAGGACTGCGCGTCGAAGCTCGTGATCACGGCGGACGAGGGCATGCGCGGCGGCCGCAAGGTTCCGCTCAAGGCGAACGTGGACGCAGCGCTTGCGCGCCACACCGATTCAACCGTCGAGCGCGTCGTCGTCGTCGAGCGCACGGGCGGCGCCGTCACCTGGCACGAGGGACGCGACCTCAGCTACAAGAAGCTGATGGCGAGCGCGAGCGCCGAGTGCGCGCCGGTCGCCGTCGGCGCCGAGGACCCGCTCTTCATCCTCTACACGTCGGGCTCGACCGGAATGCCGAAGGGCGTGCTGCACACGACCGGCGGCTACCTCGTCTACGCGGCGTACACCTTTGCGACGATCTTCGACTACCGCGACGGCGATCTCTTCTGGTGCACGGCCGACGTCGGCTGGGTCACGGGTCACAGCTACGTCGTCTACGGTCCGCTCGCCTCCGGCGCGACGACGGTCATGTTCGAGGGCGTCCCGAACTGGCCGGATGCGGGGCGCTGCTGGGACCTGATCGACCGCCACGGCGTGACAATCTTCTACACCGCGCCGACCGCGATCCGCGCGCTGATGCGCGAGGGCGAGAGCTGGGTGAAGAAGCACTCGCGCAAAAGCCTCCGGCTCCTGGGCTCGGTCGGCGAGCCGATCAACCCCGAGGCCTGGGAGTGGTATCACCGCGTGGTCGGCGATGAGCGCTGCCCGATCGTCGACACGTGGTGGCAGACGGAGACCGGCGGCATCCTGATCTCGCCGCTGCCGGGTGCGACGCGCCTGAAGCCGGGCTCTGCGACCACGCCCTTCTTCGGCATTCGCCCGGCCATCGTCGATGGCAGCGGCACGGTGCTCGAGGGTGCGTGCGAGGGGAACCTCGTGCTCCTCGATTCCTGGCCCGGCCAGATGCGCACCGTCTACGGCGACAACCAGCGCTTCATCGACACGTATTTCAAGACGTTCCCGGGCACCTACTTCACCGGCGACGGCGCACGCCGCGACGAGGACGGTTTCTACTGGATCACCGGGCGCGTCGATGACGTCATCAACGTCTCTGGCCACCGCATGGGCACCGCCGAGGTCGAGAGCGCACTCGTCGCGCACACCGCCGTCGCGGAAGCGGCGGTGGTCGGCTATCCGCACGACATCAAGGGCCACGGCATCTATGCCTACGTCACGCTCAAGGCCGGTATCGAGCCAACCGACAAGCTCGCCGCGGAGCTCAAGCAAACCGTGCGCACCGAGATCGGCGCGATCGCGATCCCGGACGTGATCCAGTGGGCTCCCGGCCTGCCGAAGACCCGCAGCGGCAAGATCATGCGGCGGATCCTTCGGAAGATCGCCGCGAACGAGGCGGACCAGCTCGGCGATACCTCGACGCTGGCCGATCCCGGGGTCGTCAAGCAGCTCCTCGAGCACCGCCCGCCCGCGTGAGGGGAGCCCACCGGCCCCCCGCAAATATCCGGCGACGCCCCCGCCCCGGCGCGCTAAACTGCGCGCCCTTTTTTTAAAGGTCGAGACAAGCCATGCAGGTCGCGCGCGATGCCGTCGTTCTCATCCACTACACGCTCACCGACGATGCGGGCGAGGTGCTCGACAGCTCCGCGGGCGGCGAGCCGCTCGCGTACCTGCACGGCGGCGGCAACATCGTCGTCGGCCTCGAGGAAGCGCTCGAGGGCAAGAAGGCCGGCGACAAGTTCAAGGTGGCGATCCCGGCCGAGAAGGCCTACGGCACGCACGACGCGAGCCTGATCCAGCAGGTGCCGAAGCGCGCCTTCCAAGGCGTCGGCGAGGTCAAGGCCGGCATGCGCTTCACCGCGCAGACCGAGCAGGGACCGCGTCAGGTCGTCGTGAGCCGCGTCGCCGGCGACATGGTCACCGTCGATGGCAACCACCCGCTCGCGGGCCAGCCGCTTAACTTTGACATCGAAGTGACCGACGTGCGCGCGGCAACGCCTGAGGAACTCACGCACGGCCACGTGCACGGGCCGGGCGGCCACCACCACGACTGACACCGGGCCGGCGGCGCGAACGCGCCGCCGCCCCTTTCGGTCTCAGACCCTCGCAAACGGGTGCGGGCTGAACTCGAGCTTGAGCGCCTTGGCGACCGCCTCGTGCGTGACCTTGCCGGCATGCACGTTGAGGCCGCGCGCAAAGCCCGCATCGCGCGCGAGCGCCTTCTCCCAGCCGAGATCCGCGAGCGCGCGTATGTACGGGAGCGTCGCGTTGGTGAGCGCAAACGTCGAGGTGCGCGGCACCGCGCCCGGCATGTTCGTCACGCAGTAGTGGATCACGCCGTCGACGACGTAGGTGGGCGCTGCGTGCGTGGTCGGCCGGCTCGTCTCGAAGCAGCCACCCTGGTCGATCGAGATGTCGACCATCACCGCGCCCGCCTTCATCTTCTTGACCATCGCGGCCGTGACGAGCTTGGGCGCCGCGGCGCCCGCGACCAGCACCGCGCCGATCACGAGGTCGGCATCGCGCGTCAGTCGCTCGATCGCATCGGTCGTCGAGTAGACGGTCTTGGCGTTGCCACCGAACTGGAGCGCGAGCTCGCGCAGGCGCTTCGGCGAGCGATCGACGATCGTGACGTCCGCTCGCAGCCCCGTCGCCATCTCGGCCGCATGCGCGCCCGAGACGCCACCGCCCAGGATGACGACCTTGGCCGGCGCGACGCCCGGCACGCCGCCGAGCAGCACGCCGAAGCCGCCGTTCGCCTTCTGCAGCGACGTCGCGCCGACCTGCACCGACATCCGGCCCGCGACTTCGCTCATCGGGGTGAGGAGCGGCAGGCTGCCGTCGGGCGCCGTCACGGTCTCGTAGGCGATGCAGGTCGCGCCCGAGGCGACGAGCGCATTCGTCTGCGCCGCATCCGCCGCGAGGTGCAGGTACGTGAAGAGCACCTGGCCCTTCCTCAGCATCGCGCACTCCGCCGCCTGCGGCTCCTTGACCTTCACGACAAGATCGGCCGCGTCGAAGACTTCCTTCGGCGTCGCGAGGATGCGCGCGCCGGCGGCCACGTACTCGGTGTCGCCCATGCCGATGCCATCGCCCGCGTGCGTCTCGACGACGACTTCGTGGCCGGCACCGACGAGCTCGCGCACGCCCGCCGGGGTGAGTCCCACGCGGTACTCGTGGACCTTCACTTCTTTCGGCACACCGATACGCATCGCGACTCTCCCCCGGTTGTGAGACACCCACTGTAGCGATGCGCCCGCGGCACGCTCTTGCAAACGCACCGCAGCATTCGGGCATACTGCGCAATATTCCAGCGCCAATTCTCAATGACACGCAAGGATCTGCCGATGGAACTCGACCGCTTCGATCGCGCCCTCGTGCAAGCGCTGCAGCGCGAGGGCCGCATCACCAACAGCGAGCTCGCGGCGCGCGTCAGTCTCTCGGAGTCCGCATGCCTGAGGCGCGTGCGCGCGCTCGAGGCGGCGGGGCTCATCGAAGGCTACGCGGCGGTACTCAACCAGCAGAAGGCGGGCTGCGGCGTCAACGTGTTCGTCAGCATCACGCTCGAGCGCCAGGAGCGCGCCGACCTCGCCGCGTTCGAGCAGGCGGTGCGCAAGGTGCCGGAAGTGATGGAGTGCTACCTGATGTCAGGCGAATACGACTACCTGCTCCGGGTCGTCGTCGCGGACACGGCGGACTTCGAGCGCGTGCACAGCCGCCAGCTCACGAGCCTGCCGCACGTCTCGAGGGTGCACTCGAGCTTTGCGCTCAGGACCGTGCAGAAATCGCGGGAGTTGCCAGTGCGCTGACGCGCGCGAGTCAGGCGGTTACGTCCGGGGTCTTAAGCGACTGGGCCCAGACGATCAGCTCCGCCATCGAGTCGATGCCGAGCTTGGTGCGGATGTTGCGCTTGTGCGAGTCGATCGTCGCCGGCATGACGCCCAGGCGCCCGGCGATGTCCTTCGCGCTCAGGCCCTCGGCGATGCCGGCGAGGATCTCGAGTTCCCGCGCGCTCAAGTCCGCGGTGGTCGGGAACGCGCGCCCACCGACGGGCTCGCGCGCGACCGCGCGACCATCGACCCAGCGGCCGCCCGCGACCACGGCCGTGACCGCGGCGATGAAGGTCTCGGGCGGCGCGCTCTTGGGCACGAAGCCATCGGCCCCCGCCGCGAGCACGAGCCGGCCCCAGATGCGCTCATCGTGCATCGACATCACGAGCACGCGCGGCGGCTTCGGACTTTCCCGGAGCGGCGCGATCAGCGCGCGGCCGTTCGCATCACCGAGCGCGAGGTCGAGGATCACGAGATCGGGACGGTGCGCCCGCACCGCGGCAAGCGCATCGGCGGCGGTCGCGGCCTCCGCGCAGACATCGAGCGCCGTCAACGTTTCAAACACGTAGCGCAAGCCCGCCCGCACGACCTGATGGTCGTCGACGACAAGCACGCGAATCCGCGCCGGCACCGTATCCATGATCCCCCAGCCGCCCCGTTGGCTCCGGCAGGCCGCCCTGGCGGCTCCGCCTTATGTCCAATCACGGTGATTCCAGCCTGCGCCGGCCTCACGTCGAGGACGCTTAACCAGAGAATGATACCCCGCGCTTTGCTGCGGACTCAGCCAGACAAACCTGCAAAAGAGCACGCGGGGGCGTGCAAAAGGCCGGGCGAGTGGTGCAACGCTCGCGTCCCCGGGGTCCGGTCGCGCCGCAGCAATGTGTTGCCGCGCCGCCGGGCTTTTGATCGGCACTAGCGCCAGCGGCGCACGAGTCGCGGTGCGAGCCCGGTCAGGAGTTCGTAGCTGATCGTGCCCGCGAGCGCGGCCGCTTCCTCGATCGGCACGCCCCCGCCGATCAGGTCGACGTAGTCGCCGGGACCGAGAGCATCGGGCGCGAGCACGCTCACATCGATCGACGTGAGATCCATCGAGATCCGCCCGACCACGGGCACGCGGACACCCGCCGCGAACGCGAAGCCCTTGCCGCCGAGCGCGCGCGGATAGCCGTCGGCGTAGCCCGCGCCGAGCGTCGCGATGCGCGCGGGCGCCCGCGCCCGATAGGTCGCGCCGTAGCCGACCGAAGCATCCTCGCTGAGTTCGCGGATCTGCAGCACGCGCGCCTCGAGGCGCACGACCAGCCGCATCGGGCTCACGCCTTCGAGAAACGGCCGGCCGCCGTAGAGCGCGATGCCGGGCCTGACCACGTCGCCGCGGTATTCAGGGCCGAGCATGATGCCCGCGGAGTTGCCGATGCTGGTCGGCAAGGGCGGCAGCAGCGCCTTCAGCTTCTCGAAGCGTGCGATCTGCTCGGCGTTCAAGGGGTGCAGCACGTCATCCGCGCACGCGAGGTGCGTGACCAGGAGCTCGAGCTTGAGCGCGCCGAGAAGTTCGGCGTTTGCGCCGAGCTCCGCGACCTCGCGCGCGTCGAGCCCCGAACGGGTCATGCCGGTGTCGAGCTGCAGCGCCGCCGGCGCGCCGCCGCCGTGAGCCGCCCATTCGCGCACGTCCGCGCTCGAGTTGAGCACGGGAGTGAGGCGCGCCTCGCGGCAGGCGCCGGCAGCCCCGCCGATCCCTTGCAGCACGAACACGCGCGCATCGGTCAGGAGCCGGCGGAGCCTCAGGCCCTCCTCGAGCGTTGCGACGAAGAAGCTCCGGCAGCCGACCGCCGCGAGACGGCCGACGACCGGGCCGAGCCCAAGGCCATAGGCGTCCGCCTTGACGACGGCGGCGACTTCGCTCGGCGCCGCGAGCTCGACCAGGGCCTCGTAGTTCGCGGCCAGCGCCGACAGGTCGATCGTCAATCGTGCGGGCGGAGCGCCGGCGGAACCGTGACTGAGATCGCCATGGGCGGCGGCGGAATCGGGCAAAGCGGAGCTCGTGGGGCGACGACGGGGTAGCGCCTAGTCTAATCGATGGGGCTGCGGCCGGCCGGCTGCTTCTGCGCCGCGCCCGCCTCTGCTACGGTGACGGGCCGACCGATTGAATGCCTGGAGAGCGCCATGAACGCCACCGCCGATGCCCGTTTCGACACCGCCAACCTCTACCGCGAGGAGGTCTACACCGACCGTCGCGTCGGCACCGTGCGGGTGCTCGTGCCGGTCAAGAGCGATGCGACGCCCGACACCGCGCGCCCGACGCTGTACGTCGGCCAGGTCTCGGTCATGACCCCGATGGGGACGCTGCCGATCAGCTTCGAGCTCCCGGGCGCGACGCTCGCCGAGGCGCTCGAGCATTTCGGGGAAGGCGCGCGCGCGGCGGTCGATGAGGCGATGACGGAGCTCCAGCAGATGCGCCGGGAAGCCGCGTCCTCGATCGT
This sequence comes from uncultured Steroidobacteraceae bacterium, assembly GCA_964395195.1. GTDB lineage: Bacteria > Pseudomonadota > Gammaproteobacteria > Steroidobacterales > Steroidobacteraceae > CAIKZZ01. The sequence goes on along the minus strand of CAYNCY010000062.1, from coordinate 2,963 downwards.
GATCCCCGAACCCGGCGCGGGACCCGCCCCGGGCGGCCGCATCCGGATGCCGTGACCGGGCTCGCGCCCGTCGCCGCGCCTCGCCGGCGGCATCAGCCGCCGGGTGACCGACGGCGGTGATCACGGCCGCCGAGTCCGAGGCACTCGCCTTGAGCCTGCGGGTCGCGAGCGAAAGTGTCGTTCTCGACCTGCCAGTCGCGGTCCTGGTGTCGTGGCTCCTCGTCCGCGCCCGCTTCGCGGGCCGCTCGCTGCTCAATGCCTTTGTGCACCTGCCGCTCGTGTTGCCGCCGATCGTGGTCGGCTACCTGCTGCTGCTGCTCCTCGGCGTGCACGGTCCGCTCGGTCGCTGGCTCTATTCCGTGTTCGGAATCCGCCTCGCGTTCACGACCTCAGGCGCCGCGCTCGCGACGGCGGTGATGAGCCTCCCCCTGATGGTGCGCGCGATCCGCCTGTCGCTCGAGTCGATCCCGGCCGGGCTCGAGGACGCCGCGCGCACCCTCGGCGCCGGACCGTTCGATCGCTTCCTGACGGTGACGCTGCCGCTCATGGCGCCCGGCATCCTCGCGGGGGCGGTGACCGCCTTCGCCGCGGGCCTCGGCGAGTTCGGTGCCGTGATCACCTTCGCGGGCAACGTCCCCGGGGAGACGCAGACGCTGCCGCTTGCGCTTTACGCGGCACTCGAGTCACCGACCGGCACCGCCGCCGCCGCGCGGCTCGCGGCGCTCTCGGTTGCGCTCGGCTTCGGCGGCCTCGCGCTCGCCGAACTCCTCGCCCGGCGACTCCGGCGCCGGCTCGGTGGCTAGCGCCGTGCTCGACGTCGCGATCACGGTCCGGCGCGGCAGCTTTGCGCTTGCGGCGCGCTTTTCGAGCCCGACACCGGGAGTCGTCGCGCTCTTCGGCGCTTCAGGCGCCGGCAAGACCACGCTCGTGCAAGCGATCGCGGGTCTGATCCGCCCCGAGTCCGGGCACATCCGGCTCGGCGATCGCACGTGGTTCGACGCGGCGGCCGGCATCGACGTTCCGACCGAGCGCCGGCGAATCGGCTACGTGTTCCAGGATGCGCGGCTCTTCCCGCACCTCGACGTCGGCCAGAACCTCGACTACGGCGCGCGACGAGCGCCAGCCGGCGAGGCGGGAGTCGAACGTGGCGGGCTGATTGAACTCCTTGGCCTCGGAGCACTCCTCGACCGTCGCGTCCACGAGCTGTCGGGCGGCGAGCGCCAGCGCGTCGCGCTCGGCCGCGCGATCCTGGCGCAACCGCACCTTCTGCTCCTCGATGAGCCCCTGTCCTCGGTCGACGCGGCGCGCCGCGAGGACGTCTTGCCGTATCTGGAGCGGCTGCGCGACCGCTACGCGATCCCGATGCTGTACGTGAGCCACCAGTACGAGGAAGTGCTGAGACTCGCGACTCACATCGTTCTCCTCGGGTCGGGGGCAGTCGCCGCGGCGGGTGCACCGGCGACGCTGGCGACCCACCCGGCGCTTCGCGCGCTCGTGGGCGCCGAGGCGGTCGGTGCCGTCCTCAATGCGACGGTTGCGACGATCGAAGCGGACGGCCAGCTGGCACGGCTCGACCTCGACGGGGCGCACATCCGGGTCCCGCTGCGGGGCGCAACCCCCGGGGCAGAGATCCGGCTACACGTGCTCGCGCGGGACGTGATCCTCGCGACCCGGCCACCGGAGGGACTCTCGGTCCGAAATGCCCTTGAAGGCGTGCTCACGGGCTTTGTCGACGAGGACGGCGATGGCGCGCTCGCCACGATCGCCATCGGCGGGTTCGAGCTTTACTCGCGGATCACGGCAGCTGCGGTCCGGGAACTCGACTTGCAGGCAGGCATGCGCGTCTGGGCGCTCGTGAAGGCGGTCTCGCTGCGGGGACGCGCGTTCACACGCATGCCCGTGCCGCGGGATCGCTGACCCGCAGGGCAATACGGAAGGATGGCGAAGCGGCACACCGCTTCCGCCCGGGCCGCCGCAGGAATCCCGCGGAGCCAGTCAAAAGCGAAAGGCCGCTAGGCGCGGCCTTTCGGGTGCACTACTGCGCGCGGCCGTTGAAGCCGCGCACCGTAATTACCAGCGACGCGGTCCGCCGCCGCCGCCACCGCCGCCACCGCCGCCGCCGCGGTTGCCGCCACCGCCACCGCCGCCGCCGCCGCCGGTGCGCTCCTGGGCCTCATTCACGCGCAGAGGGCGACCGCCCATGTTCTGCCCGTTGAGGCTCTGAATGGCACGCGCCGCATCGGCGTTGGCCATCTCGACGAAACCGAAGCCGCGCGGGCGGCCGGTGTCGCGATCATTGATAAGGGCCACCGACTCCACCTTACCGTGCTGCTCGAACAGCTGGCGCACGGCAGCTTCGTCCGCCGTAAACGGCAGGTTGCCCACATAAATCTTAGTCATTTGCGATCACTCACTGACGAGGTCCGGTGGACGCCGAGGCGCCGCACTCAAGACCAGAACAAACTTGCGGATGACCGTCGGCCGTATTCACCGGCGCAGAGCCGATGTCCACGGCAGCGGGGTCAACCGCCACCTTGGTTCGAACACTCTTCGCTTTTGGTGTCAGCGCCGGAGCCGGAGAACCCGGGCGGCAGGAGGCAGAAAAGGAGAAAGGGTCGCGAGCCGGGGGGCACCCTACAGGAATGCCTGTGGAATTGCCACCTTGCGGCGGAAGGGGGCGCGTTTCCGGGGTGGCCGGGCCGGGACGGGCGAGGCCTCCCCGGGTGGCGGGGAGGACCCCTCCACGGCGAGCAGTCCGGCGGTTATACCCCCATAACGACAAAGCGGTTCTCCACGGGCAGGGGTCTCCCTAGGATCGGTATCCGGACCCGCGAACGCAGACCCCAATGAGCGCCAACCCCATTACCCGCTTCGGATTTCAGCCCTTCGATGCCGAGCAGGCAACGAGGCTCGACTCGCTGGTGGCGGATCTCGATGCGTCGGCGCTCCTGTGGCTCTCGGGC
>CAYNCY010000061.1:0-12450 GCA_964395195.1 uncultured Steroidobacteraceae bacterium | reverse complement strand
AGTTCCAGAAGCCAATCAGCGAAATGGCGGCCGCCCGTTGCTCGTTCGGGAAGATTTCCGCGAGCATCACCCACATGACGGGGCCGAGCGATACGGCAAAGCAGGCGACAAAGCCGATGATCGCGCCGAGCACGACCGGCGCGTTGACGAGCGCGGCGTCGCCGCCCGCAATCGATGCACCGTGAAATGCCCACGCGATCGTCAACAGTGACAGCGCCATCCCGCCAACGCCGACCACGAGCAAAGGCTTGCGACCGACGCGGTCGATGAGGCGGATTGCAACGAGTGTCATGCCGACATTGACGAGTCCAACCAGCACAGACTGCCGGAACGCGGTCGCGAGTCCGCCTCCCGCCTGCGCGAAAATGGTGGGCAGGTAGTAAAAGATCGCGTTGATGCCCGTGATCTGCTGGAAGAACGCGATTCCGAGCGCGAACAGCATCACGAACCGGAGCCGTCGTGAAAACACCGCGCCGATCCGGATGCCCGGGCGACTCGCGAGCGGCGTCGACTGGATTGCCGCGAACTGCCGCTGCGCCTCGGCCGCACCGTGCAGGCGCGTCAGCACTTCGACGGCGCGTTCGGTCCGACCGGCGCCTAGCAGCCACCGGGGGCTCTCCGGTACCACCAGGAGCAGCAAGAAAAAGAGGAGGGCCGGCGCCGCCTGGACGCCGAGCATCCAGCGCCAGCTGTCGGCGCCAAGTGACAAGAGAAAGTAGTTCGAGAAGAACGAGACGGAGATGCCGATGACGATCATCAGCTGGTTGAGCGAGACGAGACCGCCGCGCCGTCCGGCCGGCGCGATCTCGGCGATGTAGACGGGGGCCGTCAGGATCGCGGCACCGACGGCGAGGCCACCGCACACCCGTGCGATCACGAATACGGTGAAGCTGGTGGCGAACGCGGCGGCCAGCGCCGAGCCAAAGAAGAGAATCGCCGTCAGCCGCAGCACCGCACGGCGCCCGAAGTGATCGCTCAGCACGCCCGCAGACACATTCCCCGCCATGGCGCCCCAGCCGAGGCAGCTCACGGCCCAACCGAGCTGCAGGCTCCCGGACGCGCCGACGAGCCCGAAGTAGTCGCGAAGAAATGGCACCGCGCCCGATATCACGGTCGCATCGAAGCCGAGCAGGAAGCCGCCCATCGCCACGGCCAGGGCGACGCCTACGATGTTGAGGTTGTCGGACTTCATGAGGGTCGATGCGCGCTAACGCCGCGTTTTTACTCGATTCCGGTCGCGAAAAGACGGCTCTGCAACCGGTTTCAAAGATGCTGCCTTGTTTGCTCGAAGTGTGTCAAGTGCCCGTAAGTAGCGGGTCGAAAGGGCGAATGGCACCGGCGCTAGGCGGCCCCGGCCGGGGCTGCGGCTTCGCAATACTGCTGCAGGTAGGCCCGGTGCGAGGGCAGCTGTCCCACCGTCTTGTCGACCCGCGCCTTGATGCTCTCGAGGAACGCGGCAAGTTCGGCATCGCTCATCACGCTTGCGACCGGGTGGTACTGCTCCGGCGTGATCCCCTGCCCCAGCATCACCTGGATCCACGAGTTCTCGGCGAAAAGCTCGTTGGGGGCACGGAATACCCGCCCCGTCTCCCGGAACAGGCGCATCCGGTGCGCCAGCGTCGCCGGAATCTCCATGCCGCGACAGTGGCGCCAGAACGGAGTGTCCTGGCGCGAGGTCAGGTGGTAGTGCAGCACGATGAAGTCGCGGATGTGCTCGAACTCGATCTTGGTCTGCTGATTGAACTCGTCGATATCGGGCTGAGCGATACCGGCAAAGGGGAACATCTGGATCAGCCGGATGATCCCCCTCTGGATCAGGTGGATGCTGGTCGACTCGAGCGGTTCGATGAAACCGCTGGAGAGGCCGATCGCCACGCAGTTCATGACCCAGTGGCGCAGCCGGCGTCCTGCACGAAACTTGAGCACGCGAGGCTCGGTCAGCGGTTCCCCGTCAAGGTTCGCGAGCAGCGTCTTCTTGGCGTCCGCGTCGCTCAGGTAGCGACTGCAGTACACGAGGCCGTTGCCGACCCGGTGCTGCAGCGGAATCCGCCACTGCCAGCCCGCCTCGCGAGCGATCGAACGGGTGTACGGCGAGGGCTCACCGACCGACTTGGTCTGCACCGCGATGGCGCTGTCGCACGGCAGCCAGTGCGTCCAGTCCTCGTACCCGGCGTGCAGCGTCTGCTCGATCAAGAGACCACGAAATCCGCTGCAGTCGATGAAGAGGTCGCCGGGCACGTCGACCCCCGACTCCAGCTTCACGGACTCGACCGACCCGTCGTGCGCATCGAGGCGCACATCGACGATCTTGCCCTCAATGCGTCGCACCCCCAGCGGCTCGCTAAAGGCCCGCAGAAACTTCGCGTACAGGCTGGCGTCGAAGTGGAAGGCGTAATTCATGCCGCCTTGCGGCAAATGCGCAAAGCGGTTGGCAAGCGCTGCCTTGAGCTCGAGGCAATAGTCGCCGTACTCGCCTGCCAGGCCGCGTTCGCGACCGCGCAGCCAGAAGTGCTGAAAGCCCGCGCTCCAATGATCGGTGCCAGTCAGTCCAAACGAGTGGACGTAGGTCTCGCCGACCTGGCGCCAGCTCTCGAAGGAGATGCCGAGCTTGAACGTCGCCTGCATCGCCGCCATGAACTTCTGCTCGTTGATGTCGAGCAGGCGGTGGAAGGTGATGATCGGCGGAATTGTTGCCTCGCCGACCCCGACCGTACCGATTTCATCGGATTCGATGAGGCAGATGTCGAGCACCTGACCAAGTGTCTTCGAAAGCGCCGCCGCCATCATCCACCCGGCGGTGCCTCCGCCAGCGATGACGACCCGCTTGATCTGCTTGCCTTTCAAGAATATTCCCCCCGTCTCGCGCGGAGCGCACTCATCGGTTGAGCTGATTGAGCAGCAGCGCGCGCAGCGAACGCGCGCGCCTCTCGTCGATGCCACCCAACACGCCACGCCGCGCCTCCGGAACGTGCGCCATCGCGCCGTTGTCGGTGTCGAAGACGTAGTACTCGAGGATCCGATGCCAGGCGGCGCGCTGCTCGGGCGGCAGCCCGCGTAGGCTCAGAAGCGCGTGCATCAACGCCCCGGCCGGCGCACCGAGGTAGGCGGGCGTGCGTTGCCACCAGTAGTTGACGAGCACGTTGAACGCATCGAGCGCCTCGACGTGATGCCACCACATGCCTGGGATGAAGAGCGCATCGCCGGGCTCGAGCTCGGCTACGAAGGCATTCCGGAGCGCCTCGACGAACCGCGGAAAGCGTTCGAGTTCGGGATTCGCGAAGTCGACCAGGCTGATCTGCTGACCCGCCGGGGTGAACTCGAGCGGGCCGACGTAGAGGTTCGCGAGCTGATCCGGCGGAAAAAGAGTGAACCGGCGCCGTCCGATCGCGACGCACGCGAGGTTATCCGGCATGTCGAAATGCGCCGCAATGCGGGTCCGATTCCCGATCCAGATGCTGGCGAGCGCATCGGCGGGCAAGCCGAGCACATCATTCTCCTGCCGAAACCCGGGCAAGCACGTGTCGACCGTGGTCGATCCGACGTAGACGGCCTCGGGTGCCGTCGCGTTCTCGTTGCGCGCGATCGCCTCGAACACGGCGTCGAGCTTGACCATGGCCGGGCGGTAGTTGAATCCCGACAGATCCGCGTTGTAGAAGAATCGTCCGCCGATCTCCGGGGGACCAAACCACGCCCCCACCGTCGCGTTCTGGTAGAAGTCGCGCAAGTATGCCTGTCCCGCCGACAGCGAGCGCGCGCCGGCGTGGACGGCGGGCCAGTGCGCGATGAGCCCGCGAAGCACGACCGGCTCAGCCGATGCAAATACCGTTTCGCCCAGCGCGGGCGCATCGCCGACACGAACTTCACGGGCAGCAGAGGCGAGCGAAAGCATCAGAGGCGTCGGTTGCGCCGATCGATCAGGTCGCGGAAATGCGCCGTGGAGGCGACGACCATGTAGATGGCGCGCAGGAAGCCCCGGGTATGCAATGCGGCGATGGTCGCGCCGTCAAGTGCATGCAGCCGCTCCTCATTCACGGTGTAGAAGCCCGCGAGACGGTTGTGCGACCCGTCCTTGAGCTCGACGTCGAGGACGAAGGACTCGAGGAGTTCGTGCTTGAGGAGCTCCTCGACCAGCGCGTGCGTCTCCAGAATCCCCTCGTGCAGGGCATGGAGCTTGGTGCTGATGCGATCGAGGAAATCGGTGCTCCCACCGTGCTCGCGGAAGAGCGGCTCGCCCTCCACCGAGTTCACGCGCGGATGGTCGAGGTCGATGTGGACCATCAGCTGGGGTGTGCCGCCCGGCGGCGCCGCGCCTGGCGGACCGATCAGGAACGGTACGCGCTCGATGCTGACCGGAACGTAGCTCGCGTCCCAGCCCGCCGAGTTCAGGAAAAGGTTCTCGCCGCTCGTGAACCCAAAAAGCGCCAGCGCCTGAAACTGCCCCGTGTCGGCGCGCTTCTGGAACACGATCGGGTACGAGGCCTGGATGTTTCGGAATTCCGCTGGGAACGTCACCGCGTACATGACATCGTCGCCCAGGGCCGCCGAATGCGCCGTCAGGACGCGCAGTGCCTTGTGCTCGACGTTATTCAGAAGTGCGTGTCGCGCCATTCCCGCCTCGTTCGTCTAGATCCGTTGCAACCGATAGGTCCGCAGATGGTCGAGGAGTGCCCGATTGGTCGGCAGCCCCGCCAGCATTTTCCCCGCGAGTGCGGCCGCCTCGTCGAAATACCGCGCCCCCTCCGGCAGGTTGCCCGGTCGCACCGTCTCGATGGGTCCATCGGGCCGGAACCCCATTCCGTAGAGCACGTAATGGTAGCTTGCGGAGGGAAAGATCTCCTCGATCCGGACGAAGTCGTGGCGCGAGGGCGGCCGGCTTGCCCAGAGCGCAACCAGTTCGGTGAGTCTCGGCGGGACAGTGGCCGGGCGGCGATGGTCTCGCCAATAGTCGGAGTCGGCGCGCTTGGACAACAGGTAGTGCAGCTTCAGGAACTCGACGGCCCGCTCCCATCGGTAGCGAAATGCGTCATTGAAGCGCCTGGCAACCACGTCCATGAGCGCGCGCGTCGGGGGCAGCTGCTCGCTGATGGCGATCGCCGAGAACTCGACCAGAGCGAGCGCGGAGGCCTCCAGGGGCTCCACGAAGCCTGCGGCAAGGCCGACCGCCACGCAGTTGCGGTGCCACTGGGTCTGCCGATACCCCGGCTGGAACGTCAGCTTGCGCGGCACCAGGGCCTCGGCAACCGCAGGGCCAGTGCCCGCCGCGACGTAGGCCCGAAGGACCGCCTCCGCCTCGGCGTCGGTTGCATGGGATGCGGAGTACACGTAGCCGACCCCGCGTCGCGATTGCAGGCCGATGTCCCAGACCCAACCCGTCGATCGGGCAGTCGAGATCGTCTGTGAGGCGATCGGCGCATCCGGCACGCCGTACGGGACCTGCACGGCGAGCGCCGCGTCATTGAAGAGGACCGGCGCAAGCGAGACGAGCGGCACCCCGTAGTGCTGGCCGAGGAGCTTGGCCGCGAAACCCGTGCAGTCGATGAACAGGTCGCCCTCCACCCGGCCGTGGGCGGCGGTGCTCAGCGCCGCGATATCGCCGTCCTCGCGCGTCTCGATCGCGGTGACGTGGTCGAGGAGATGGCGGACGCCGAGTTTTCCGGTGCAGTGCAATTGCAGGAACGGCCCGAATTTCCCTGCATCGAGGTGGTAGGCATAGTTCGCGACGGCGGCGTACTCGGGGGTCGTGGCCTGCTTCGGCGCGCGTCCGGCCTCGCACAGGTGCGGCTGAAAGCTGACCAGATCCGCAAATCGGGGGGTCGGCTGCCGCGCGAGCCACGATGCGACCAGATCGACCTCGCCGTAGCCCTGCGGTAGCGAAAACGGGTGGTAGTAATGCTCGGCATCGCTGCCGGTCGCCCAGGCGACAAACTTCGAGCCCTGCTTGAACGAGGCATCGCACTCGCGGATGAAATCGGTCTCGGCGACACCGATGCGCCTCAGCGTGTCGCGCATGGACGGCCACGTGCCCTCGCCAACGCCGATCGGAGGGACGGTGGGAGACTCGACCAGGGTCACCTCGAGGCGCGGCCCGGCTCCGCCCCGGTGGTCCGCGGCAATGATGCCCGCCGTCAGCCAGCCCGCCGAGCCGCCACCGACGATCACGACCCGTCTGACTTGGTCATTCACCCGCAGGTACTTCCATCGGCGACCGGCACCCCGCCTGACTGAGACGAAAAAGCCGCTGGCGGCCAGCGGCTTCCTCGCCCGGCGACCGGAGGTCGCAGCGGGTCAGCGCAGCTATCGTCCAGCTATTTGCCGAACTGGTAGCGTGCTCCAATCATGTAGCGCGCACCAGTCTGCGTCGCGTACTCGACCGCCTGCCGGGTCCGGCTGTGCGAACGCTGGTCTTCGTTCGTCAGGTTGATGGCCTCCAGCTGGAAGCTCAGCCGATCCGACATCTTGTAGCCGATGTTCGCATCGAGCTGCCCGTAGGCTTCGACGTAGACCGGGCTGTTCTGGCCATCGAGTCCGTTGTAGAACTCCCCGCGCCAGTTGTAGGCCGCCCGGACTTCCCAGTGAGCATTCTCGTAGAACGCGATCGCGTTCGCCGAGTTGCTGAGGCCGGTCAGGGCAAACTGTGCACCAAGGCTCGTGTTGTCGAAGTGAAGCCCGGAGTTGACGTACGTGTAGTTCAGGATCGCGCCGAAACCCGACTGGCCGAACATGTGCTGCAACGTGAACTCGAGACCGTCGACGCCCGCGGACTGGGCGTTCACCGGCACCGTGATCACGAAGTTGGTCGCGGGATCGATGCCCGGGCGACCGGCGATCGTACCCGCGCTGGTCGCTGTCGGTACCGACACCGCCGGATCGTTGCCGTGGTTCGCAAAGATGTAGTTGCGGATGCAGGGGTTGTCCGTCGCCGCACAGCCGCCCGTCGTGATCGCCTCCTGCACCCACGGACCCGCACCCGGGTTCGGGATGTTGAACGGCGTCGCGTTGATCTGCGAGTAGCCGGTGTAGTTCGCGACTTCCTTCTTGAAGTAGCCGACCGACACGTAGCTGCCGTGCGCGTAGTACCACTCGACCGAGAAGTCGAAGTTCTTCGACAAGAGCGGCTTGAGCGCCGGGTTTCCCTGGCTGCCCGTGCCGCCAACGACGCGGGCGCCGGTGTCGAGCGTCTGTCCACCCTGGATATCGCCCCAGCCCGGACGGCCGATGCTCTTGCCCCAGCTGGCACGCGCCTTGAGGCTGTCAGTGAGATCCACGTCGAAGTCGACGCTCGGCAACACGTAGTTGTACGTGCCCTTGAGTTCGGTGTAGCCCGGCGCGCCGAACTGGATGCTGAACTCGTTTGCCGCTTCCCAGATGTTGCCGGTCGCGATCGGCACCAGCGCTCGCGAGGTCACGTCGGTCTTCTCGTACCGAAGGCCTGCGGCGAAGTGAGCCGGACGGCCGATATCGAAGGCCGTGCTGTACTGGAGGAAGGCGCTGTTCGAGTCTTCCTTCGTCGTCCGGTCGGTCGTGAAGTTCGGGTTCGCGGAGAACTCGGCCGCGCCACCCGCGCCCCAGGCCGCGATCGCCGCCTGGCGGATCGTGTTGAAGTTCCAGTTGAAGTACTGGTTGAACAGGGCGGGGTTCGAGCTTCCGGAGATGTTCGTGAAGTACGGCCGGATCGTGTCGGGCGTGAAGGCGGCGTCGGGATAGAGCGTCGGGTTGCCGAGGCCGCCCCAGTTGTCCTGCTCCATGTTCGAGAACGCCGAGTGATTCTTGACGTCCGTGAGGGCGACGCCGAAGTCGAGTTGCGACTTCTCGCCGAACTTGAAGTCGCCCTTTAACTGCGCCTGTTGTACTTCCGCCTTCGTGTAGCTATTGCGGAAGCTCGAGCCCGTCGCCTCCATGTACGCCGGGTCAATAACCCCGTTCAGCGACGTCGGTAGCACGATACTCATGACGGGGAAATCGTGCGAGAAATCGACCGTCGTCGTGCCACGGAAGTAGCCGGACGTACCCAGCGTGTTGTTGGATCCGAGCGGCCCGTCCTCGCCCGACGTCGCCGTCGAGTCGTGCACGTCGAGCTCGAAGCTAAGGCGATTGGTCGCCTCCCACTTCAGGTTGAAGCCGATGGACTTGTTCTCGGCCTTGGTCGAGAAGTTGGAGCGGGCAAGCGCGACATCGGCGCAGCCCGGGAAGGAGCTGATGCCGTTCGCGTCCGTCACCGGCGCGTTCGCGCAGGGAATCGTTTCGCTGTAGGACAGCGGCCCGGAGACCGGGCCGTCGGTCCAGCTCGAAACCGAAGGCCCAAAGTTGAACCAGGACGAAATTTCCTGGCGCTGTGTGTGGATCTTGTTCTCGGAGTAGGTGTAATCCAGCGTGCCCGTCAACGAATCCACCGGCCGGAACTGCAGTGTCAGCTGCCCGTTCGTGCGCTTACGCTCGATGCCGGTGATCAGGTAACGCAGGTCCTGCGGGACCTGGTAGATCGTGTTGCCGGTCGGACGGTTCGTCACGTCGGGCGAGTTGGCGATCGTGCCCCACGCGTTCGCGTCGCTGCCGAGGATCGAGTGCCAGCCCGACTGCACGGCCGCCTGGTTGTAGCCCGCCGCGCGGTCCTGGTAGCTGCCGGTGATGGCGATGCCGATGCGATTGTCCGCAAAGGTGTTGCTGAAGATGCCGGAGACCTCGGGCGTGATGTCCTTGCCCTTGAAGTCAGAGGGCAGGTTCTGGTTCGAGCGATCGGAAACGCCCTTGACGCCGAACTCGGCGCGCAGTCCGGGCGAATCGAGCGGCCGCGACGTCTTGATGTTGATCGTCGCGCCGATACCACCGGTCGCGATGTCCGCGCGCGAGGTCTTGTAGACCTCGACGCCAGCGATGGCTTCCGAGGCGAGGTTCGCGAAGTCGAAGGAGCGGGAATTGGAGACGTTGGTCGCCTCGATGTTCGCGCCCGGCATCTGCCTGCCATTGACGAGCACGAGGTTGTAGTCGGGGCCGATGCCGCGGACCGTGACCTTCGAGCCCTCGCCATTGACTCGGTCGATGGACACACCCGAGATGCGCTGCAGCGACTCGGCGAGGTTCGTATCCGGGAACTTGCCGATGTCCTCGGCGAGAATGCCATCGACGACACCCTGCGAGTTTCGCTTGAGGCTCTCGGAGGACGTCAAACTGGCGCGAATGCCGGTGACGACGACCTCTTCGAGTGTCGCCGCCGGCGCTGTCTGGCCGTAGGCGAATGGAGTCGCCGCCACACCAAGGGCCAGCGCGATGCCGCGCGCCAACTGGGTGCGGTTGGAGTTCGAGGCGCGCACGTGCCGCGCCGAGTTGACGGAAAGGCTGACGCCATGACGCCTGTCGGATGACTTCACTTGAATCCCCCCAAATGCCCGGAGAATCTACCCCGGAGTACCGCCGCTCGACCTAGATAACCGGCTCGGTGTAAGCGGTTTCTGAAACCGCTTTCATATTCGTCACGGCTGATACTGCATCGACGAATCCGCGAATGTCAAGCGGCGCTGACGTTGCGCGGGCGCATCAGGAACGCAAAATGTCCACCAGTGTTGCAACGCACTCGCGTGCGGAGCAGTCCGGCACCGCGATGGCGCATCGAGCGCCCGTTGACCGATTTCCGTCCTGTCTGAAACCGCTTTCAGAACGCGCGAAAACGTGAGATACCTAGGGGCGATGGACCCGACAACGGAATGCGCGCCGCGCGCGAGGCGATCGTCGACTGCGCGCGTCCGATTGACGCGCCGCAGCAGCGCGCCGCAAACACACTCACCCGCACTGACGGTCGCGTTCGGTGTTAAACGAAGGAACCAGTCATGAACCGTCGCAATGCCCTCACCTCAGGCCTGATGCTCGCGGGTGCTGCGCTCCTTCCCGGAATCACCACGGCGCGCAGCAAGCCCGGTGCGCCGGCAGTCGGCACGTTTCCACCCGGGTTCCTCTGGGGCGCTGCGACGGCCGCGTACCAGGTCGAGGGTGCATACAACGAGGACGGCAAGGGCGAGTCGGTATGGGACCGGTTCGTGCTCGCACGCGGCAAGATCAAGAATGGCGATACGGGCAACGTCGCCTGCGACAGCTATCACCGCTACAAGGAAGACATCGCACTCCTCAAGGCACTCAACCTCAAGTCCTATCGTTTCTCGATCGGCTGGACGCGTATCCAGCCGACGGGCGCGGGTGCCCCCAACGCGAAGGGACTCGACTACTACAGTCGCCTCACGGATGCGCTGCTCGAGGCAGGCATCCGGCCAATGCCAACGCTTTACCACTGGGACTTGCCGCAGGATCTTGAGGATCGCGGCGGCTGGCCCGTGCGTGACACGGCCGAACGTTTCGCGGACTACGCGGCCATCGTGGGTAGGAGCCTGGGCGATCGCATCGAAACCTGGAGCCTTTTCAACGAATCCAAGGCGTTCACGCAGCTCGGCTACTGGATGGGCGAATTCGCCCCCGGACGCAAGGACCCTCTCGCATTCCTCAAGGCAACGCACACCGTCAATCTCGCGCACGGCATGGGCTTTCGCGCGCTCAAGGCGGCGAATTCGCGCGTCAAGGTCGGCAGCGTCTACGACGTATCGCCGCAGCTCGCGGCGACGGACACCGACGCCGATCGGGCCGCCGCCGTTGCCATGGATAAGCTCTCCAATCTCTGGTTCGTGGTGCCCGTCCTGACCGGCCGCTACCCGGACGGCGTGCTGCCCGCCGACCAGCAGGCCGCGCTGCTCGGCTGGCGCTCCGGCGACGAGACGGCCATGCGCGCGGATCTCGACTTCGTCGGGCTCAACTACTATTCGCTGACGCGCGTCGCGGCGGCGGCACCGGGCGCCGGTGGCATGGCGTTGCCCGGTTTCAACGTCAAGGCCGACTGGGCGGTCGGACCCGACGAGAAGACGGATTTCGGCTGGGACATCTACCCGCAGGGGTTCTACGACATATTGAAGCGTATGCAGGAGGTCACCGGCCATCGCCCGATCGAGATCACGGAGAACGGGGCCGCGTACAATACGGCGCCGGATGCGACAGGCCAGATCCATGACCCGAAACGCATCGAGTACCTTCGTCTGCACCTGAATGCCCTGTCACGTGCAATCGCCGACGGCGTGCCGGTGCGCGCGTACCACTGCTGGAGCCTCATGGACAACTTCGAGTGGGCGTCGGGCTACACGCAGCGCTTCGGTCTCACCTATGTCGACTTCGAGAACGGACAAAAGCGCACGATCAAGGACTCCGGCCACTGGTACGCGGGCGTGGCCCGGGCAAACCGGGTGACTTGAAATGTGCCGCACACCGGTTGCCGTCCTGGCGCTGATGCTCGTCGCGAGCGTCGGCGCTGGTGCCGCGCCGGCGACGTCCGAGCCTGCGCCCCTCCTCGCCGGTACCGGCAAGGTCTCCATCGATCCGCCGGCGTCGATGCTGCCCATCCGAAACTTCAGGGATTCGCCGCTGATCGGCATCCACGACTCGCTGTACGCGCGCGCGCTGGCTCTCCGGCAGGGCGCGACCACCGCGCTCATCGTCGTCTCCGATCTGATCATTCTTCCGGATGAGATCTACGAGAAGGTGCTGGCGCGCCTGACGGCGAAATACGGAGTGCCGCGCGAGCGGATCCTCCTGTCGGTCACGCACGTCCACACCGTGCCGTGGACAATCGAAGGTAGCTACGGCGAGCTTGCGGTCGAGGGCATGCTGGCGGCGGTCGATGAGGCGATGCGCCGACTCGAGCCGGTACGTGTCGGTCGCGGCAACGGCCAGGCCTTCATCAACATGAACCGGGACGAGCGTTTGGGTGGTGGCTTCATCCTGGGCCAGGATCCCGAAGGGCCCTCGGACAAGACCGTGCGGGTCGTCGGCTTCTTTCGCGGCGATTCGAGCCCCGTCGCCATTTTCGCGAACTATGCCGTGCACGCGGTGTCGCTCTACAGCTCCGACACCGCGGGCGAGCACGCGGCACTCGTCAGCGCCGACATTCCAGGCGTCGTCGACCGCTTCGCGGACGCACACTACGGCGCCGAGCGCACAACTACGTTCTGGACAAGTGGCGCAGCCGGCGACCAGAACCCAATCCTGATGTCCTACCATGCAGAGCCGCAGAGCGACGGCAAGGTGGTTCCCTCCGACATGAAGGCCGCGGGATTCGCTGTTACCGAACGGCTCGGGCAGGCGCTCGCACTCGAGGTCATCCGCGTCACGGATCGACTGACGCCAGCGGCGGTCACGGCGCCCCTCAGGGCGGGCACTGCCACGGTCCGCTGCGCGCTCAAGACCGACCCGTCGGCGTTCCGAACACTGACGGTGTCCTATCTCGGGATCGGGCCCGTAGACCTGATCGGCATATCCGGCGAGGTCGGGACGCTCATAGACCGGCGATTGCGCACGGAGCTCGGGGCACGCGATCCCATCGTGCTGACGCTCACGAACGGCCATTCCGGGTATATTCTGGAC
>CAYNCY010000060.1:0-12592 GCA_964395195.1 uncultured Steroidobacteraceae bacterium | reverse complement strand
AATACCTTCATAGCCTCCCGAAACAGGTCGGCCTTGTCAGTACCGGGGTCGGCAATCTCCAAGGCGCGCTGAAAGAGCTCATCGTCGATGGTCACGGTGGTTCTCACGGTATTCTCCGCAGCACCAGGGACGATGTATTAAAGCATCAAAACGTGCATAAGAATTGCGCCCATATGCGATGAGAGCGCACAGATTCGCGTTTTCCAGTCGTGACCCATCGGGATCTATCGCCAGCTATCGCCCTAATGCGAAAAGTCTGGGCGGTAGATGTGAAGGTAAATGCGGCGTAGCCTGAGAGTTAAGTCTCGTGCCTTCGTTTGTTTATACGTGCCGGAGACGATTGAGCGGGCGTGACTGTTCGGCCCGACAGGTCCTTGGCCGACCTTTAGAACAGCAGAGAATCAGGGAGACAACTGTGGCCAAGCTCTGGCGCATGACGACGTTCGCGACTGCGATATTCGTCATCTCGGCAAGTGGCGCCGAGAGCGATGAAGCAACCGCGCCCGGCGCGTCCCTGCAAGCGACCCTGGTATCGCTGGAAACGAGTGCGTATGCGGCGGTCAAAGCCAGGGACGCGAAGTTCTGGCAGACGTTCCTTTCGGACGCGTTCGTCGGTTGGGGATCCTCGGGGCGCCTCGACAAGGCTTCGGCGACGAAGGAATTCACGGCCGCCAATTGTGAAATCGAGCGCGTCGCCATATCGAACGTTCAAATGAGTCTGTTCGGTCGCGACGTCGCCCTGATCACCCACAAGAACACCGTCGAAGGCCACTGCGACGGGCAGAGGCTCTGGCCCGCCGCCTGGGCGGCCAGTGTGTTCGTGCGGGCGGGCAGCGGATGGCAGGAGGCCTTTCTCGCTCAGGCCGCGATCGTCGATCCGGCAGCGCCGCAAGCTCAGCCGGCGGTGCTGGACACGAGCGAGGAGCCGTCCAGAGTGAAGCCCGCCGATCGGGGCGGTCACACTGCCGCCTTGCTGCATCAGGAGCAGGTGATCTGGGATGCGTGGAAGGATCGCGATGCGAAGGCGTTGGATGGCCTGATCGCGCCGAATATCCAGTTCATCAACATCTTTGGCGTGCACCTCGCGACCAAGGCCGATGCGCTCAGAAACTGGTCCGGGGAAGGCTGCGACGTGAAGGCGGTCAGACTGACCGACGCGGTTGCGACGATGCTTACGCCAACCATCGGTATCCTCACCTTCCGCGCGAGCGCGGATGGGACGTGCTTCGGCCAAAAAGTTGGGCCCGTTTGGGGCTCATCAATCTACGTCAAGGATGGCGCCAGGTGGATGTGGAATTTCGGTATCAATCGGCCGGCGCCGGTCGACAAGATCTAGCGGCCGCAGCCGCGTTGCATAGATGCGCCGCCAGCGCGATCGGAGATGGGGAATGCGAACTCGCGTCCGGATATCTCGGACTTGGCGGGTGATCTAGACCGCCACGACAATCCGCCGGTGACGATTGAGGCGGGCAGGGGCGCTCTCGACGGAGTGTACCAGGACGAAACGTGCCAACCCGGCCAAGAACGGGTAGTCGTTGCGATCGTTTCGCTGGACGAGGGGTGATGCAGCCTTGGTTCCTTGGCGAACGGCCGGGTCGCAACGTCGTCAGCGTCGCGGTTCGATTTCTATCCGGAGCGCATAGCGCTCAAGTTCGCGACGAAGTGACTCGAGCGCGTTCTCGGCCGAGGCGTCAGACGCTGCCAGGACGACAGTTACCGCTCCGCCTGAGTCGCGAACCTCGACACCGACGCCGGAGCTTTCGGGCCGGTTTGCGACGATCCGGCGCACGCACTGGCGAATCGCGTCCATTCGAAGGTCCGGCTTGAATATCTTTCCGACGGCTGTGAGCGGCATTGTTTCGATGACGCGCACGGTGCGTGGAATGGCTGCGCGCTCGGTGATCTCCTTTCGGCAGTGGCTCAAAAGCTCGGGCTCGCTCGCCGACACGCCCGCACGCAGCTCTACGTAGGCAATTGGCATTTCGCCCTTGTCGCGGTCGGGTTCCCCGACCGCCGCGGCATGCAGCACTGCGGGGTGTTCCAGGAGCGCGGCCTCGATCAGCAGCGGATCGATGTTGTGGGCGCCGCGAATGATCAGGTCTTTCGAGCGACCCCGGTGCCAGAGGTAACCGTCGGCGCCGATCGTGCAGAGGTCGCCGGTATTCAGCCACCGCTCCCCGGGCGAGCCTGACTCTAAGAACAGCTCAGGATTTCGCGCCTCATCGAGATAGCCTGCCGTGACGCACGGCCCGCTGACGGCGAGTATGCCGACGGCGCCACGTTCCTCTTCACTATCGGCCGTCCGCGATCCGAGTCGAATACAGCGCGCTCGGTGGTAGGGGAACGGCATGCCGAGCGAGCCTATCCGCGCACCGGCCGCGGACGGATTGAGAATGAGGCCGCCCTGGACCTCCGTCATGCCCCAGCCCTCGCGCAGCGGGATACCGAACGCCTCGGCGAAGTCACGTGCGACCTGGACGGGAACAGTCGCACCCCCGGACCAGTAGCTGAATCCGGCCGGCGCCCGCCTGCCGCTGCCGCTCGCCACGAGCGCGGCGGCGGTCGTGGGAGCGGAACCCGCCAGCGTCACGCCGTGAGCGTCGACAAGCTCCCAGAAGCGGCCAATGACGTGCGGATCCCGATACCCGTCGGGACTCACGATGACCATGGTCTGCCCGAACACAATCGAGGCGAGGGCCAGGCACGTCGCGCCGCCGACGTGGAAGTAGGGCATCCCCATCGCGCCGATGGCAGTCGGTTCATTCCCGTTCCACGTCCCGCAGCACCACGCATTCAGCAGCATCCCACGTTCAGTCAGGCGCACGAGCTTGGGGGCCGCGGTCGTTCCGCCCGTGTGCAGAAGTGCCGCCGTTCGTTCCGGCGCGGTCGAGGGCTCGAAGTCGAGCCGTTCGGTGGTCGCCTCGCCTGTCAACGCGCGGATGGGGTCGATGCCGGTGGCGGGATCGATGCACCACACCTCGCGCAGCGTCGGGACCAGCGCGCGGAGCCGTCCAGCGTCGTTCCAGACTCCCGGTCCATGGGATGCGCCGCCCGCCACGAGAACCGTGGTACCGGCGGCATTCATGATGCTGGCGACGTGCTCGATACGCAGGAAAGGATTGATCGGATTCGCGACGCCGGCGGTCTCACCGGCCCACGAGGCGATGAATGATTCCGCGACGATCGGCGTCAGGATCGATACGACCGGCGGACTCGTGCCAGAGGCCCGGCGAAGACGGTTGGCAGTGCCTCTGATCGCCGCCGCCAGTTCGGCGTAGGTAATTTGCCGTCCCGCGAGGTGGGGCTCGCCTTTGATGAGCGACACAATTGCGGGCTTGTTGGGCGAGGTTTCCGCCGCGTGCTCGACCATGCCGAGAATCGACCAACTGGGCAGCAGCTCGGCCAGCGGCGTCTGCTCGATCGAGCGGATATCGGCGAGTGAGGTCACGCGTGCGCGGGCAACGCCGCCACGTCGCGGCGGCGCGATCCAAACGCTGGTCGTGCTCACGAGCTCCACGCGCCGCGCGCGTCGGTAGAAACCCGACTGTCGGCCGGTTCGGATGCTCCAGCGGCCAGCCCGCCACCTGCGGCGCAGTGGACAGTCCGATCTCGTCCGAACGACACGCGCCCGTTCGCAATGGCGCTCATGCGCGGCCGCTCCGCCGCGCCAACGGCGCGGCACCGATTTGCCCGCGCACAAAGTCCTCGATGGGCGTCGGTGTCACGGTGTAGCGGCTGGAGGGCGCGCGAGCGTCGAACGTCTGGTCAGTGCTTTCAAGCCAGATGCTCATCGCGAGCAGCCTGGCGAGAACCGGGTTGAACGGGCGCACGACGGGATGCATCGCCCGTAACACGGCGGTTGGCACGCAGCGGACCTTTGCCTCGCGGCCGGAGAGACGCTGGTACAAGTCGGCAACGTCGCGCCGGCTTAGATTCGATGGACCTCCGATCTCGATGACCTCGTTTGCCGGTGCCGGGTCGTTCAACGCCATCACGGCGACCGCGGCGACATCGCGCGCAGAGACGTAATTGATCGCATTCCGACCGTCCCCGAAGATCGTGGCGGCTCCGCGCTCCAGCAAGGGCTGACCCAGGAATTGGTGGACGTGAGACTCCATGAAGGCGGACGGTCGGAGAATCGAATAACTCAGGCCGCTCGCTTGGAGATCTTGCTCGATGTGGGCTTTGGTCCGAAAGAAGTCCACGGGGTGCTGTAGCGCCGCACCCCTCGCGGAAACGTATACGACGTGCTTCACACCCGACTGCTTCGCCACGTCGATCAGCGTGCGATGGCCGTGCTCATCGACGGCGCGCGAGCTGTTGCGGCCCGTTCCCATCAGCGCATGAGCGCCAGCTAGTAGCGCATCGATACCCTTGCAAGCGCTGACAATAGTCGCTCGGTCGGTCAGGTCACCCAGTACCGTTTCGAGCTGAGAATGGCGGACGCCGTCCGCAGGCCATGCGCGGCGTGTCAGGGCCCGGACACGTTGACCGGACTCGAGGAGTCGCGCAACGACGTCCCGCCCCAGCGTACCCGTGGCCCCAACGACGAGAATCATGCGCGGATTATGCGGCGAAACCGGCCGCAGAGCCCGCGCCGAGGGCAGACGGGCCGTTGTGGCGATGGAATCGTGTCCGGCAGGGCGGTTGGCGACAGCTGTTCGACAGCGAGCGACGCCCGGGGCGCTGGGGAGTCGCGCGCCGGCCGGCGGTAGTCCCGCACGGGGCGGCGCGCCCGCGTCACGAGGCCACGCTCGGCCGCAACGAACCGACAATCCCGTTTCCGGGTTGCGATACAGTAATCGCGGGTCTGGTCGCTGGTCACCACGGAAGCGGGCCACAGATTGACGAGAAATGCGAAGGATCCGTCGGCCAAGGAAGGCGTAACGCGGGGTCGATCGATGGCCAAGGCGCCGCCGACGGCTGTGCTCGCCAAAATTTCGCCGCCGCGCCTGCGCAACGCCTACCTGCGCGAGCGCCTCTTGCAGGAACTCGAACGACTGAGGGACCGATCGCTGATCTGGCTGGCGGCACCGGCCGGTTACGGTAAGAGCACGGTGGTAGCCAGCTGGCTTCAGGCGCGCGATGTGCCAGCCATCTGGTACCACTGCGACTCCGGGGACGCGGACATCGCCTCGTTCTTCCATTTCCTCGCGCTCGCGGTCCTTCCGGTCGCGCGAGCGTCGGGGAGACCTCTGCCGCCACTGGCGCTCGAGCTCTACCCGGAGCTCGACACCTTTGTTCGCAATTACTTCCGCGAGATGTGCGCCCGGCTGCCCAAGGGTACGTGCATCGTGCTCGACAACTGGCAGGACGTCCCCCAGTCCGCGGCATTGCGCGCGATCCTGCCGGTCGCTGTCGGCGAACTTCCCGCGGGCATCACACTCGTCGTGGTCAGTCGTCAGGAGCCCGACGCGAACCTGAGTCGGTTGGGGAGCACGGAGCGGATGGCGATCGTTGGCCGCGACGCGCTTGAGCTATCGGACGTCGAGACTGCGGGTATTGCGGCGCTCTATGAGCCGCCGGCAGGTCATCCGCCGGCATTCCCGGTCCGCGAACTGCACGTGCGGTGCCAGGGTTGGGCGGCCGGGCTCGCGGCGCTGCTTCGGCATCCGGCGAGCACGGTCGTCGAGCGCTGGGACTCGACTCCGGCGGCGATGCAGGCCGTCTTCGACTACCTGTCCGCGGAAATCTTTGAGCGGTTGCAGCCGAGCACGCAGGAATTCCTGATGCGGACCGCCTGTCTCGAGCACATTGCGGCGCCGGTTGCCCAGGAGCTCACCGGCAACGCGCGCGCCCGCGCCATATTGGATTTACTGGTGCGCGACAACGTTTTCACGCAGCAGCGACCGGCGGCGGGCACGTACTACTACCATCCGCTGTTCAGGCAATTCCTGCAGGGTCGCGTGGCGAG
Source organism: uncultured Steroidobacteraceae bacterium (assembly GCA_964395195.1). Lineage (GTDB taxonomy): Bacteria > Pseudomonadota > Gammaproteobacteria > Steroidobacterales > Steroidobacteraceae > CAIKZZ01. The sequence continues at coordinate 6,678 of CAYNCY010000060.1, read as the reverse complement.
CGAGTACGGCGCCGTTCAGCACCGCGATCTCCTGAACGCGGCCGCGCTGGCGCTCGAACAGAATGGCGACGCCGAGGCGGCCATTCCCTTGCGGCTCAAGGCCGGCAACTGGCCGCAGGCCGTGCAACTTGTCGTCGGCCTTGCGCCGGCGCTGGTGGCGCAGGGTCGCTCTGCCACCGTCGCCGAGTGGATGGCCGCGCTTCCGGACGCCCTGCGCACCGAGCACCCCTGGCTCATGTACTGGCACGGCATCCAGCAGCTCGCGACGGCATTTCCGTTGGCACGACCTACGCTCGAGCGGGCTTACCAGCTTTTCGGTTCCGCCAACGATGATCTCGGCCAGATGCTAGCGGTGGCGGCGATCTTGCAACACCACTACTACAGCTACGTCGACTTCAGTCCGATGCTGCCGTGGATCGATGCGCTCGAAGCTTCGCTGTTGAGACGTCACGAGTTTCCGTCGCCGACCCTGGAGCTCGCGGTGGTCACCGGACTGTGCTCGGCGCTCATGCTGTGCACGCCGGAGAGCCCCCGGCTGACGTGGTGCACCGAGCGCATGAAGCAGCTCATGCAGACGGCGGTTGAACCGCGCGCCGAGGCCGCGGCGGTCACCGCGCTGATGCACTACTTCGCGATGAATGGACTGACCGAGCAGGCGCGCGAATTGGCGGGCGCTGCGGAGCGACTCGCGGCGCAGGAGGAACTCGGGCCGGCGGCGCGCCTCGAGATTTTCTGGGTGTACGCTTTCTACCTGCACGTCACCGCGGAGCGGCCGCGCGTGCAAGAGTGCCTCGGCGCTGCCATCGCGATTACTCGGCATCACAACCTGGCCGGTTTCGAGCATCGCCTGCGCGTCTCGCTGCTCCAGACCGCGAGCGCCACGGCGCAGAGTCAGGCACTGGCGGACGAGCTGGCGCGGATGGAGTCGATGGCGGCCCGCCTGCCACCGATCCTGTCGGCACACGAGTGGCACGTTCGCTCCATGTTTTGTCTCGCGCGGGGCGATCTCGAGGCCGCCCTCGGGTACGCGCAGCGCGCGCTTGCGACCATGGCCACGGCCGGCTGGAAGACGGCGCATGCGTTGTGCACGCTCGGCATCGCCGAGATCCTGTGCGAGATGGGTCGCTTGCAGGATTCGGTGCGGTACTTGACGGAGTGCGCGCAACTCATGACGGGCGTGAACTCGCCGCTCATGGCCTTCAGCCGAGGTCTCGTGGAGGCGGAGATTGCGCGCCGGCAGGGACTGCCCGAGGAATTTAAGCGCAGGCTCGCCAACACGATTGCGCTCGCCCGGGCGCACGGTTTCGCCTATGCCATTCACGCCAACTCCGTGTACCTGTCGCGCCTGATTCCGCATGCGCTCGAGCTCGGGATCGAGACCGACTACTGTCTCGGCGTCATCCGCAAGCATGCGCTCAGCCCGCCGTCGCGTGACGTCGCGCGGTGGCCGTGGCCGGTGCGGATTCGCACCTTGGGGCACTTCGAGGTGCGCATTGATGGTGAGCCCATCGCTTTTCAGGGACGCCCGCAGCACAAGCCTTTCGACCTCCTCAAGAACCTGCTGGTGCAGCGCGAGGGCGTGGAGTCGAGCCTGCTGATGGAGCGACTCTGGCCGGACCTCGATGGCGACTCCGCGCGCAATGCGCTCGACCTTGCGCTGCACCGCCTGCGCAAGCTCCTCCGGCACAAGGACGCGGTAATCCTCGACCAGGGACGAATCCAGCTCGATCGCGAGCAGGTCTGGGTCGATGCGTTCACGCTCATGCGGCTGTGCGAAGCCGGGCACGCCGAGCAGGACCTCGAGTCCGAGGTCGAGCAGCTGCTCCAGCTGTACTCGGGAGCATTCCTGCCCGACCAGGACCAGCCGTGGACGTTCGCGGTCCGGGAGCGCCTGCGCAGCATGTTCATCCGGCGTGTCGGCGTGCTCGCCCGGTCGCTCGAGGAAGAGCGGCGCTGGGCGCCGCTCACCGATCTGTATCGTCGTGCCGTCGAGGTGGACCCGGTGGCGGAGGAGTTCTACCGCGGCCTGATCCACTGCTACAGCGCTCAGGGACGAATCGCCGAGGCGCGGGCGACGTACCTGAGGTGCAAGGAGTCGTTGAACCGGCTGCTGGGCGTTGAACCGTCCGCGCCCACCCGCGAGGTCCTCTCCCGCCTCTAGGCCGCTTCGATTGCCCACTGACGATCCGCGGACAGCCATCGGAAAGACGGCGTCTGCCAGAGTGCGGGGCGACAGGAGCGAGCGGGTGCGGGGAGCGGCGGGCGGGTCCGAGGGGCGCGTGCCCGTGCCGGCGAACGCACATTCCTCGTGGCCGGGGCCAACCGGGGGGTTGGACGATGAGGCCAGCCAGCCAGACGCCGGGGCCGACGCCCGATGAGATCCTGAACCTCGGGGCCGCGTACGAGGCCTCGCAGGTCCTCGTCGGCGCGATCGAACTCGGTGTATTCACGGCGCTGGCCCACGGCGCGCTCGATGCGTCGTCGCTGACGGCTCGACTGGGCCTCAGCGGCGCCGGCGCCACGGACTTCCTCGATGCGCTCGTGGCGCTGCGGCTCCTCAATCGCCGCCGGGGTGCCTACTCCAACACCGCGGCGAGTGACTGCTTTCTCGACCGTGACAAACCAACGTTCCTCGGTGACGCACTCGAGCTCTCGGCTGCCCGCCGTCAGCGGGTGTGGGGGCACCTGGCGCAGGCGCTTCGCACCGGACACCCGCCGGACGACCCGGCCATCCCGTCCGGCGCGGCGGCGGAACCGGCATCGCCCGTCGATCGGGCCCCGGCGTTTGACGAGAGGACCAGCGGAAGCCTGATGACGGCGCGCGCGCTGGCGCACTCGTTTTCGTGGGACGAGTACCGGTGCTTTGCGGACGTCGGCGCGGGACAAGGCGCCACCTCGGTCCAGATCGCGTTGGCGCACCCGCACCTCACCGGCGTCTGCTTCGACGAGCCCGGGTTGCAGCCGGAGTTCGAGAGCTACTTTCGCGCGCGCGGTGTGCAGGACCGGCTGCGATTCGAGGGAGGGGATGTCCTGCGGGACGCGCTGCCGAGCTCCGATGTCCTTCTTCTGTCCCGTGGCCTGCATCGCTGGCGCGCAGACGAACGCAACCGGCTGCTGGCGAACGCGCATCAGGCGGTAACCGACGAAGGCGCACTGATCATCTGCGAGTTCCTGGCTGGCGCCCGCCGTCGGCGGAGGTCGCGGAGCCTGCTGCTCAGCCTGCGCGTTCTCCTCGAGTCTCCCCACGTGGCAGCGCTCTCGGCGGCCGACTGCAGTGCTGCGATCCGGGCGTCCGGATTCCGGGACGTGGTGATCACGGCTCTCGCCGGCGGCGAGTCCATGGTCGTCGGCATCAAATAGGTCGCGCGACGATCCGCCGGAATCGAACGAGGAAAGTCATCGGAAAGACGGCACGTGCGAGCCTCTGTGCCCAACGATGGTCGTCCATCCGATGAGACTCAGGGAAGACGTGGGACCTCTGCAACAGTCCGGACAGATTCTGAAGAGCACTCACGGCGCTATCCGTGGACGGAATCGGGAGCATCGAGCACGTTGTATTAGGGCTGCCGCTTGCCTGCGTGGTGCGCGGACCCTTCCTTAATCAAGACCACCAACTTCAGGGGAATACGATCATGAAGACTCTACTTGTCGGGTCGGCGGTTGCTGCCGTGCTGGCCCTCACCGGTGTCTCGGCCAACGCCGGTTGCATGGATCCTCGGACGGCGGCGACGGGGACCGGTCAGGCGCACGTGATGCACTGGACGAACCCCGGCGCCTCCAGCCACGGCCCCGCCACCATCGTCGGCACCTGGTTCGTGTCCTACAGCCTCGGCGGCGAGGCGTACATCCAGTGGCACAGTGATGGCACGGAGTGGGAGAACATCAATCACCCCGTCATGGGCGGCAACATCTGCATGGGTTCGTGGAAGCAGACGGGTCGCTTCACCTACGTCCGTCACCACGTGGGCTGGGTGTACACCGACGGCAACGTCAGCAACTACTTCATCGAGGACGAGACCGCTGAACTCGCGGCGCACGGCAACTCGTACAGCGGCACCGACACGTTCACGATGTACGACCTGAGCGGCAACGTCGTTCTCGGGCCCCTGGCTGGCACCGCGGCGGCCACGCGCTTCTAGTCGCCGGTTCGACCGTTCGGCAGAAGGCCGAAGTCCCGCTGCCCGTCATTCCTTGACGGGCAGCGCGCCGTCGACGCTCGGCGGCGCGTCGCCCCTGCGCCGCGCCCACCGATGAATGGCACCGACGTGCACGCGCCGTCGATCGTCGCGCACCCCCTCGATCAGCGCGTGTGCGGGCGACACGCGGCGGCGCCGCGAGTCGGGGGGATGTCCGGCCGCACCCCGGCCCGCCACAAACGTCGGCGCGCCGCTAGAATCGTCCTCAGGACGGCGGCCCGATGGGCTGGCCGCGCTCTGATTCGGGATTCGGCGAATGAGACTGGGGTGCTTGGGATGCAAAATCGCGCTCGGCTCTGGGCGACGCTCACATTGGCCGCCCTGTCGGTCGGTGCGCTTGCGAAGTCGCCGGAAGGCCGGATTGTCGACGTCGGCGTGGTCGGATCGGATTTCCGCATCACGCTGTCCGACGGCCGCGTCCTGACCGGCACGGATCTCGTCGGCGCGACCCTCTCGATGGTCGGGCCGGGAAGCAGCGCGCCGCAGCAAATTCGCATCGACGCCGTCCAGATCGATCCGTTGGACACCGACCACGAGATGCGGGTCTTCCGCATGATGGCAATCGATCCCGCGTCGGGCGTTGCCGAGGAGCTCTGCGGGCCCGATGTGCGCGGGGAGCGCTGGGCATTCCCGGTCCCGGGTCATTGGGACTCCGAGGGTCGCCGGATTTCCAGGCAAGGCTTTACGGTGACCTGTGCCGACGGCGCGCAGGGAAAGTGCGTGCGTTTCGGGTATAAGCCATGGAAAACGCTGGAAAATGGCACGAAGCTCGAGGACTACCATCAGGCCTGTATCCATCTCGTGCGCGCGAACTACTGCGGCGATCACGGCACGACCCGGGACGGGATGCTGATCGACATCTACGACCGAATCGGCATCCAGCAGCCGGAACCGGACCCTGGCCACTACAACCTGCGGTTCGAGGCCGCCTGGGACGTAAACGGAGCCGTCTGCGTCGCGCACACTCGGGTCGCGCCGAACGCGACCCTGCCGTCGCTCGCGGCTGCGTGTCCGAGGCTGGCCGACCGCCTGGGGGAAGCGACCTGCACCGAGCAGACCGCCGCGCGATGGTCGACGTCCGTCCTCCTCTACAACCGGTCCCGATAGTGCAAGCAACCCGGCCGTTTGCGTTCTGCTAATATCCTGACTGCCCGAGTGATTTTGATTTGGAGTCGCACGCATGCGTACGAAAATCGCCAGTGCCGCCTTCGCGGTCATCGCTATCCTCGGAACGGCTTCGATTGCGGATGCCAAGATCGCGCTGAACGGGCACAGCGAGAACAAGCTTGCGGGCAACAAGCTTGCGGGCAACAAGCTTGCGACGAACAAGCTTGCGACGAACAAGCTTGCGACGAACAAGCTTGCGACGAACAAGCTCGCCACCAACGGACACAGCGAGAACAGGTTGGCGGCCAACAAGATCGCGCTGAATGGCCATAGTGAGAACCGGCTGTCGAGCAACCGGCTGTCGAGCAACCGGCTGTCGAGCAACCGGCTGTCGAGCAACAAGCTGTCGAGCAACAAGTTGTCGTCGAACACTCGAGCAGCGGTTGCGGGCAACGGCGCGGTGAGCGACGTTCGTTCCGTGAAGCTCGCCGACGGATCGACTTTCAACCGCTGAAGGCGCGCGCCGGCGCGGGCCGCAAAAGCCCGTTAGATTTCGTTCACTCCCGGCCGTATCGCCGAGCGCCGCTACGCGGGATCGGCGCGCACGTTGCTTGAAATCATTTTCATCGGGCCTGTGCCGCACTGAAATGAACGCCTCACGGAACGAGGACAAGCCGCCAACCCGGAGCGCCTGGAAGTGCGCCGTGGCCGCCATCATTCTGGGAGCGGCGCTTCCGCAATTGGTGCATGCCGACACCGCATCCGCGGGCATGGAGGCGTACCGTCGCGGTGACTACGCGGTCGCACTCGAGAAGCTGAGCCCGGTCGCCGCTCACGGCAACGGTCCCGCCTGTGTCATCGTCGGCCGGATCTATCTCGATGGCCGCGGCGTGCCGAAGGACGCCGGGCTCGCGGCGCGCTACTTCGAAATCGGCGCGGGGCAGGGCGATCGGCTTGCGGCGAGCTACCTGGGTGACCTCTACTTCAGCGGCGACGGCGTCGCCAAGAATGCCGGTCAGGCGATCCGGTACTGGAAGCTGGCCGGGCATCTGGGTGAGCCGCGCGCCGCACACAACCTCGGAATCGAGTTCAGGGACGGCGTGGACGTCACGGTGGACCGGCGGCTCGCGCTGCGTTGGCTCGACGCCGCGGTCGAGGGACTGCAGGGTTCGACCGAGCACCTGCGCGAGCGCTTCGTCGCCGACCGCGACGCATTGCGCGCGCAGCTGAGTGCCGACGACCTCGCCGCGGCAGCGGCGCTGGTGACCTCTGACGGACCGACGCCTTTTGTGGTGTTCCGCGACAGCAAGCTTCTCATCGAGCGCGCGATGCAGCATTTCACCCACGGCCGTCGTTCCCTCAACGCAGGGGCGCC
>CAYNCY010000059.1:0-12720 GCA_964395195.1 uncultured Steroidobacteraceae bacterium | reverse complement strand
GCGCGAGTGAACTCCGCGCCCCGAACGGCCACGTCCGCGATAGTTTCGCAACGCGCGAGGAGCTCTGGCTGTCCATCGAGACGCTGCGCGAGAGCCTCGGCGTTGCCAAGAATGACCGTCAGTAGGTTGTTGAAGTCGTGAATCTTCCGCCCGACCGCCGGATCAATGGATGGCTCGGTCGGCGCTGGAATGGCGCCTTCGCGCGCGGACGTTGGGTTTTGCGGTGGCGTCCGAGCGTCGTTCAGCCTCACGCCGAATCCGAGCAGTCGGCCGCCGTCATCACGAAGCGCGCTGACGATGATTCGCGCGTCAAACACGGAGCCGTCGCTACGCCGCCGGTCCCCGCGCAGATGCACTTGGCCGGTACCTTCAGCGGCGCGCAAATCGCGCTCGGGCGACTTGTCGGCGACCGCGTCGGCCGGATAGAGGCACGAGTGGTGCCGGGAGCGGAGCGCGCCCTCGCTATAGCCGGTCAATTGCTCCGCGCCCGCGCTCACGGCGACCACTTGACCCGCCTCATCGAGTACGAGGAGGGCGACATCTTCCATGGCGCTCACAAGGCGCCAGACGCGGCGCGAAAGGTCAGCGCCGCGGTCTTCGGTTTGCGAGCGTCCCATCTACATCCGGCCTCACGCGGCCTGCGACAGCCGCAATTGTTGCCTTTGCGCGGGGGAGTACAGAACTTAGTTGAGGATAGCACCGGATCGGCAACCCCGAACTGAAGCCGCCATCGACCCTTACGCAACATGCAGGTCGGCGCTCGCTTTCGTGCGTTGACCGTCGCAAGCGGTCTTACAATAAATCCGGTGACCGGCACGCGATCAGCCTCAGTCTGGCTCGACTCCGGCGCCGAACGCCAACGCGGCGGCGGGTACGGGCGGGGGCCCCATCAGCGAGGCACAATCAGATGTCGCAACTAAAAAGCGTGCTGTATGTCGATGATGATCGCGACGTGTGCGCGGTGGCCGAACTTGGGCTAAATCGCGACGGTGATTTGACTGTAACAACCTCAGCGTCGGGACTTGAAGCGCTTGAGATCGCCCGCCGCGTCCGTCCGGACTTAATCCTGCTCGACTACCTAATGCCGGACCTCGACGGGCCGGACACGCTCGTGCGACTGCGGGTGCAGTCGGAGACTGCCGACATTCCGGTGATCTTCGTCACAACGATAGGGCTGTGCAATGACATTGAGCGCTTCAAGTCCCTCGGGCTGATCGGGCTCATTGAAAAGCCATTTCGGATCGCTCACTTGCTGGACCGCGTGCGGACGTTGTGGAGCGACCACAGCCGCCGGTCAGCCCGCTGACAAGAACGCTGGGTCTGCGGCAGGCGCTTGGCGTCGGTTAACTATTCGCTGGACTTGGCCGGTCGCAGAGTTCCGCGAGTGCATGCCTCAGCACGTTCAACCGGGGTGGCTTGCCGAGGACGCGATCCGCGCCGATCGATGGGTCATCCCGGATTTCGGCATCCCTACCCCACCCCGTCAACAAAATGACCGGAGTCACCTTCGAGACGGTCTTGATCGAAGCGGCCACGCGTCGACCGTCCACGTGCGGCATACCAAGGTCGGTGATTACGACGTCGTACGTATCGCCGCGCGCTAGCGCCGACATGAATGCACCGATTCCTGCCTCACCGCCGTCGATCGAAGTGACCGCGTGTCCATCGCCGGAAAGCATCTCGCTCAGGGTCTTGAGTACCAAGGGGTCATCATCGATCAGCAGCAGCCGTAGACGCCGCGCGGGCCGGCGCAGTACCGCTGCCGGCACGGTAGCCTGAGTGGCGGGAACCGTAGGGAAGATTAGGCGAATCGTTGTGCCGCGCCCTACCTCGCTCTCGATCTCCAATTCGCCGGCGTGCCGCCGCATCGTACCGAACACCATCGCCAGCCCGAGGCCGGTGCCGCGGTTGCCTTTGGTCGAAAAAAACGGCTCCAAACAGCGCCGTCGCGCTTCCTCACTCATCCCAGTCCCGGTGTCGCTTACCTCCAAAACGACCGATCCCGCAGGCTCGCCAGAATGAGCCAACGGATCGGCACTGCGGATGCACAGCGTTAGCACGCCGCCCTCGGGCATCGCGTCGACGGCGTTGACGATTAGATTTACAACGGCGTCGCGAATCTCGCTCTCAGCACCCAATATGGCGGGAATGTCGGGAGCCACCTTCACGTCCACTGCAATCACCGCTCCCCCACGCAACAGAGTGTCGTGCCAGCTCGCGCGAGTGAGCGCTACCGCGTGCCGAACGAGGTCCTCAAGGCTCACGCGCGTCAGAACTGCAGCGTCGTCCCGCGAGCGCGCAAAGTCCTTCAGGCGCGATACGGTGGTAGCAGCGTCCTCAATCGCACGATGAATCAATGTGAGCTGCTGCCGCGCCTCTTTGCCACTAACCGCATCCCCGTCGACTAGCATCTGTGCGTAGATTGATGCTGGCGACAATGAATTGTTAATGTCGTGAGCGACTCCGCTGGCCAGCTCCCCCAGGACCTTGAGTCGTTCTTGCTGCATGACTGCCTGCTGCGTGCGCCGGAGATCCTCATAGGCATTCTGCAGCGCGGTATAGGTCTCTCCCTGATGCGCTGCCAACGCCACGTGCTCGCTCAGCTGGCTGAGGAATTCGCAGTCTCCGCTAGTGAAAGCATTGGCCGCGCGTCGCGCGGCAATTACGATTCCAAACACCTTGCTCTCGACGCGCAGTGGCGCGAACACTGACGCGCCGAGCCCCCCGCCCATCAGCCGCCGAGCAAAAGGCGACTTGAGATCGGCTAGCACGGGTTGGTAGACCATGTGTCCACCTAGGCACCGAGACAGCCCGTTCGCGTCGATCGCAATGCGCGCCTTCTCCGGTAGCCCAAGTTCGAGTGCAAGCATGCTGCTGCGTACGCCGACTGCAGCCACGATTAAGAACGACGCGTCGGCCGGGGCCAGTGCGACGGCGCAGAAATCCAGCGGGAGATCCACCTCGAGGCGCCGAATGACGACCTGGAAAATGCTGTTTACGTCGTGGCGCTCTCCGATGCTGCGCGTGATGTCGTGAAGCAGGTGCAGGCGCCGCACTTGCGTCTGCACGCGTTCGTCAGCACGCCGTCGCTCGCCGATGTCGCGGGCGATCTTCGACGCTCCGACGACTGCGCCAGCCGCGTCCTTGATCGGAGATGTTGTCACCGAAACGTCAATTACAACACCGTCTTTGCGCACTCGTTGAGTTTCGAAGTGGTCAACCGTGCGTCCGCGCGAGATCTGAGCAAGGATCTCTGCTTCCTCACCAACCCGCTCGGCAGGAAACAACATCAACATGGGCCGCCCGATGCTCTCTTCGGATGAGTAGCCGAACAAGCGTTCGGCGCCAGGATTCCAGCTAGTGATCGTGCCCTCGAGCGTCTTGCTGATTATCGCGTCGTCGGATGATTCCACTATTGCCGCTAATCTCTCGCGTACCGCGTCCCGCTGACGGCGCGCGGAGATGTCGCGCAGGAACAAAGCCGTCAACGGTACGGCGAGGCCGGGGATCGGGCTCGCGGCGATCTCTAGACCAACGCGGACCCCATCGGAGCGGACGCCCTCGAGTTCAATTCGGCTGTCGCTGACGGCCGTTGGCCGGTGCGCGCTCTTGTCCGCGAGCCATGCCCGGAACGACGCGCGTTGATCCGCAGGCAGCAGCGCATCGGCAACATCGCATCCATCGAGTTGGCCGGACGAACGGCAGAACATGAGCTCCACCGCGCGATTGCATTCGACGACCCGTCCAGCGCCGTCGACCGATACGACCCCGTCGAGGACAGCGGACAAAAGCGCTCGATTGCGCTGTTCGCTGACTCGCACCTGGTCTTCGGAAGTGCGCCGCACGGTGTCAGACCGCGCGAGTGCCCTCGCGAGCCGTAAAATGAGCAGGCTGAAAATCACGATGTTGGTCGTCGCGAACAACGCCAGGCCAAACTCGGTCCCGTACCAGCCCGCTTGCTGTCCCTGTAGACGAAGCCACCCGGCCACGAACGGGACGAGGACAGCCGCGGGCAGCAGTCGGCGGGCGAGCTCCCCGCCCGGATCCTCGGCGACTACAAGCGCCATGACGCCGGATTGAGGGCGTGCACAGATAGTCCCGAGTGCAAGTACCAATAGTCCCGACGCCGTCGGTAGTCCAACGGACCCGAACATGGGCACGCTATAGAGCGATTGGACTCCGTAGGCGTAGCCCAAGACCTCCACGACGCCGATCGCTCCAACGGCCCCCGCCAACAATTGCGCGGGATAGAATCGACTGCGGACGGCGACATCGATGAATAGTTGCGCGAGCGCGAGGAGGGCCACCATCACGGCCGTCGCGAGCGCCATCCGACCCGGCGGGGCGGCGTCAAGCGATATATTGGGCAGATCTCGCGAGAACAGGTTGTCGAGCCGCAGATCGACATTGAGCGCGTACTCGACCAGCGTCACGAGTGCGATCGTAAGTGCGAGCGTCCCGCACAAGCGCTTCGTATGGCGTGCCAACCGCATCCATGATGCGGCCGGCCTCGTTCTGGAGCGCCCCGAGGAGATGATCGACAGTAGCCCCACGCTCAACAGCACAAGCGAAAGTGCAGTATTGACTTTGGTTGTCGCGAACGCGGGATGGATGCGCGTGAGCACCGGCGTCGCGGTGAGCCAGCCAAGCAGCACGACGACCCCTATCGATAGCCCGGTCCAGGCTGCCAGCGCGGCAAAGGCGTTTAGGCGGTTCGAGAGTCCGTTATCGGGTACCGAGCCCATCTGACAGGTCTACTGCTCTATGCGCGCTGAGTCAACAGATGTCTCGTGGCTCGCGTTGTCCATCGAACACGTTGGGTGGTCGTCGATGTAGCAATCGGTGAGGGCAGGCCGGACGGGCTGCGTCGCGCACGTCTCGTAGCACCCGTGCACGCTGACAACGGTGGTTGTGAACGGTGGGCTCGTCCAACGGCGAAGTCGCGATCCGTGGCGGCGACTATCCGGACATCGCACGGCCACCGCTCGCCGCGGCCGACGTGCTCAATGGCGCTCGGCAATGACATTCACCGTCCGATAGCGACGGGCTATCGAAAGCGGTAGACGACCGGATCCGTCTTGCCGCAAATCGCCGGGTCGATCCGGCCAGTACTTCCGCGCCCGGAAGCCTCGACCCGGAGCGCGAAAAGAGCCGGAACCGGCGAATGCCTGCCCGCCGTGAATTGAGCTCGCGGTACGTCCGTCGCGGTCCCCGCAGCCCACGTTCTAGCCCGGATAGTCCGCGGGCCGCGCAGACGGGAGCCACGCTCGTTTGTCGTCCCGGCCGATAGCCCAGATCACCTACAATCTTCAGATCGACACGGGCTACGTGTGCCCGGCGGGAGGGGACGTCATGGAATCGAATTTTACGCGGCGTGACTTCCTGTCGCTTGCGGCAGGTGCTTCGCTGCTGGATCCCGCGCGCGGGGACGCGACCGCGAACACCTCGGAAGACGCTCGGGACGCTCAGCCGGTGAATAATGCACTTCCCCGACCGGACAAGGCTCCGTTCGACACCGTCGTGGTATTGATGATGGAAAACCGGTCGTTCGACCACCTGCTGGGGTGGCTCCCGGGCGCCAATGGACAACAGCACGGGCTACGCTTTGTCGATGCGCACGGGGTCGCTCACGAGACCTGGCCGCTGGCGCCCGAGTGGCAAGGGTGCCAGTTCAAGGATCCCGACCATTCGTGGCGAGGAGTCGCGACCCAATACGCTCACGGACTGTGCGATGGTTTTCTCAAGACCTCCCCGGTGGGAGATCGCTTCCCGATCGGCTATTACGGCAAGAATGACCTTCCGATCCTGAGCGCACTCGCGACCGGCTACACGACGTTCGACAACTATTTCTGCTCGATGCAGGGGCCGACGTGGCCCAACCGGCTGTACCAGTTGTCGGGCACGACGCAACTCGACATCCCGGATGATTTTCCCACGACCGACGCCGAACGCTCGTGCAGCATTTCGACGACGATCTTCGATCGAGCGTCCGCGGCGGGTCTTCGCAACGCCTACTACTATCACGGTGAGCCGATCACCGGGCTCTTCAAGAGCAAGCGGTACGACGGCTTTTCCTACCCGATCGACCAGTTTTGGCAGGATGCACGAGCGGGTACGCTCGCGAATGTCGTGTTCGTCGACCCCAACTACACGGACGCAGCCGAGGACAACGGGACCTCGAACGACTTCCACCCGAAAGGCAGCGTCCTGGTCGCCGAGGAATTCGTCGCGCGTGTGCACAACACCCTCAAGGACAGCCCGCAGTGGGAGCGGATGGTCTTCGTCCTCAACTTCGACGAGCACGGTGGGTTCTTCGATCACGTAGTCCCGCCGGCGTGCCAGGACGATACGGTACTGTCGGGACCTGGCCCGTTCCCGGACCTGAAACGCCTGGGATTTCGGGTTCCGGCAATTGCGATGGGTCCGTTTGCCCCGCGCAAGATCGAATCGGCAGGCCCTTACGAGCACTGCTCCGTTCTCAAGATGATCGAATGGCGTTGGGGGCTCGAGCCGATGAGGCTGCGCGACCGCCACGCGAAGAACCTGGCCGATGCCCTCGATTTCAAGACGCGACGCGCGCCGGTGGACCTTCCCAAGTTCACCGCGCCACCGCCGGCGCTCTGCTAGCTCGAGGGCCCCGCCGGTCGGTGCCGATGCCGTCCGCATTCCGCCTCTGCTGAACCTGCCAAAGGAATGACGCCGTGACCCTGGACCGCCGCTCGCTAGCGCGATCTGGATTGGGGTTGCCTTGCCTGAACCACGCCTGCAATCCGTCCGTACAGGTCATGACCGAACTGTTCGGTCGTGAGGCGAAGCGCAAGCGACCATGAGCCCGTTGCCGCGTGCGCAACTCCCGAAAGTCCCTCGGCTATCGTTCAAGCTTGCGACAGTAGCAGTAAAGGAACTGCTGGACGGTCCCGAACGGAGTGCGATGCGCTTCCTTGGCGTGGCTCACCATGGAGAACCGCTCTCCGAACTCCGCATGCAGACCGCTGGCGCTGTAGCGAACGACCGGGAGGCCGCTGCACTGCGTGGGACCGTCCTCCGCGAACGTAGCGACAACCACGTGGCCGCCCGGTTTCACAGAATCGAGCACCGCCCGTACGTACGCGGCGCGATCCTCGGGCGCATGCAGGAAGTGAAACACCGCACGATCGTGCCATACATCGAAGGCGCCCGGCGGGAGCGAACCCTTCGTGATGTCCGCTTCAACCCAGCGCACGAGCGACGCACGACGTCCCAGCCGGTGCTGTGCCGCGGCCAACGCGGTTCCGGATAAATCGAGAACGGTGACGTCGGTACATCCGTCGGCAAGCAGATCGTCGACCAGCGTCGATGCCCCTCCGCCAACGTCGACAATCGACGCGTCGAGCGCAACTCCGGTGCCGCGGATGAGCCGGAGCGAGACATCGGCGTGCTCCTGGAACCAGCTGACCGCATCGATCGACTTGGTCGTGTAGACGGTCTCCCAGTGAGCCTTGTTATTCACCGCCGCTCCTGCTCAGCTCCTCGCAGCATACAGTGCGACGGCTTTGTTGAAGGCACGCACGTCGCTTCAGGGGTGATGGGGCATCGCGTGATCGTGACCCGCGATGGCATCCGTTCCGTGGTCGGCGAGCTGTGCGTCGAACCACTGGTGCAGGGCAACGACAATGCTCGCGCGACTGGACGAGTACTCGATCTCCGCGCCCGCCGGCAGATCGCGGTAGACGACAGCCAGGTCCTGCGGCGGAACACCCCGCAGAGCCGCAAGACCGGGCATTTGGGCGCCGTGGACGTGCTCAGGTCCCGAGAAGTCCCTTCGTCGGAATTTGTCGGCAATGTCTCTAAGGTGTCCCCGCACGAGCTGGATCTGCTGCGCGGCACCGGCGTTCTTGACGACGACGCGCTGTACGCCGCCCGTGGGGCTTTTCGTAAAGACGTGGGTGGTAGCCATCATCTCGAACGGCATGACGTCCGCGCTGCGTTCGCGTACGACGTCCGTCCGGACCGGCTCATCCGCCCAGCACACGGTGGCCGTTGCGACCAAAAGCGGCAGAACTGCGAGAAGTCGAGAGATTCGCGTCATGGGTGGCCGTCCTGTCTGCGTTACATCAATCGGACACCAACCGGGTGTAGCCGTTCCAAGCCCGGCCGACCTGCGCTGCCCGGCACGTCCTGACGGGGTCCGAGCCTATCGCCGTCCGTCGATGGCGATGTGAAAGCGCGCAAGCGGATGCGTTCCCGCCCGCGTCCGCAGAATTCGTGTAAGGAAGGCAACTCCTCTCCTGACCTACCATCGGCACCCGCTCCCACGCCGCGATGGTATTCGCGGGCACGGCACTCCACGTTCACTGACTACAGATTATGCGAACGAGTTGCGGCGCACGCGACGGGTTCGCGTCTTGAGGGGTTGCAATGTCGCCCGGCGAACAGACGCTCGAGCGGCGACTTGTTAGGTTGACTCTCACCCGAAGCCCGAACCTCTCAGCGACGTTCGATGCCGTCAGAGCCCCGGCAGGGGTTGTTCCATTCTCTCCTCAACGCGGATCAAGGAAACACGATGACGAAGAAAACTTACCACGGCTCATGTCACTGCGGTGCCGTCGCCTTTGAGGCCAAGATTGACTTCGAAAAGGGAACGACGCGTTGTAATTGCTCGATTTGCACCAAGTCGCGCTTTTGGTTCTCGATCGTGCCGCCTGAGGATTTCAGAGTCGACAAGGGCGAGGACCAGTTGTCCGCTTACTCGTGGATTCCGGCAGGCAAGTCCGAGTCTCACCTTCACTATCGGTTCTGCAAGACCTGTGGTATTCGCACCTTCGCCGAGGGAAACGGAGGTACGTTCTACGCGGTGGCTATCGCCACGCTGGACGGTATCGAGCAAGAGGCCGACCAACTCGTCAGGTCGTTAAAATACAACGACGGCCGTCACGACGACCTTAAGCATGAGCCGGCCGAGACGCGCCTCCTGTGAACTTGGTTGAACGCGCACATTGACCCGCGAGGGGATTCTCGGACCCGTTGAGATTGGCAAGTTCGCTCGCAACGGGTGGGAGGCAGTTAATGGAGCTGCCCCTCTTTCGGCACATCGCGCTGCTTCCGAACGCAACCGAGTACCGATTCTGCGCACTACGCTGCGAAGCAGCAGAGAGCTTCGCACCTGACGGTTTGCGTTGAGAGCAACCGCGCCCTCCCCGCTCTGTCTACCCCTGCCGAGCCACCTCGTATAGGTAGCGACGGAATCCGTGGACGCGGAACGTCGCCCACAGTGGTCCGTCATGACTTCGTCAGAGGCGTGTGATGCCGGCCCCCAGCGACCCGTCGGCGTAGAGGATTTTCCGATAATCCAGTGTCGCAACCCGACCGGTCGGGTGCCCCCGGAAGCACCCCGACCTCAACATGTTCTACGGCTACCGGGCGGAGCTCATCGCCGAGTGGTGCTGCGTCCACCTCTCACCGCGTTCGCCTGCAGGTCCGGACGCTCGAAATCCAGCGAGCCCGCGGCGAAGTTGTTTCGGGTGCACTGGCGTGGATTCCTCTGAATGCAGGGCCGCCAGTCCGCGTGAGGCCGGACCGCTATTCCACCACGTGCCGGGCAGCCAGTGCGATCGCCGATGTCGACGACGATGACCTGTGCCATGTCAGGACGCTTCAGCAACCGGACCGATTCATCGAGGCATCGATCGCAACAGAAGTGGTTGACCGAGAGCCTTCAGGACCCGTCGCTGATGGCGTCCGGAACCAGCCGCCGTACCAATACGATCTTTACGGCATCGTTCACGATGAGACAACTCGCTGCCGCGTAAACGAATATCGACGCCGTTTCAGCCCACGGCAATGGCGTGAGCCCCTGCAGCCCCACGCGTGTGAGTACGGTGCCGATCACGGCGTCGGCGACCAGGGCGGCGGCTAAGGTCTTACTTGGAAGCGTCGACCAGAAGGCGCGGCGCTCGCGGGCGGACACGACTGAGAACACCGCGAAGTAGAGCAGTAACAAGAAACTGAACGTATACAAGGCGCCGCTGTTGGTCGCCAACCCGAATTGCGTCCAGCCGAAGCGCAGGAAGAGCAACGCCTCGATGACCATCGCGACGCCCAGAACCGCCGATATCGTGATGAATCCGCCGATGTTCCAGGTCTCGGGCTTCCTGGACGCTCGCACGTGGTCAGTCGCCAGCGCAATTTTTGCGAAGTCCGTCATGAACGTGAGCAGCAGCATCGCGAACGCCGATATGACGAACTGCCCCGTGACGATATAGGCGCTCGCGACAAATGCTGCCTTCAGGATCGTCCGACTGACTTTATTGATGATCCACGTGAGAATTCGCTGGTAGATGGTCCGGCCCTGTTCGACCAGTGCCACTATGTTGGTCAATCCCGCCTCGGTGAGGACGACGCTGGCCGCCCCCTTGGCGACGTCGGTCGCGCTGCTGACGGCGATGCCGACTTCGGCCTGACGGAGCGCCGGCGCGTCGTTGACCCCGTCACCGGTCATCCCCGTGACGTGCCCCGCGGCCTGGAGCTGCTTGACGACCGTGTATTTGTCCTCGGGGAAGACCTCGGCAAGACCGTCCGCACCGGCCAGGAGATCGGCCGTCTTCGCCCCTGCCTGAGCGCTTGCGTCCTTCAGGTCTGCCATGCGCCGGATGTTGGTCAGGCCGACGCCGCGCGCTATCTCGCTTGCGACCGCCAGCGCATCGCCCGTCAGCATCTTTACCGCAACTCCGTGGCTTTTTAGCGTGTCGATCAGCTGCCGCGCGTCAGGGCGAGGCGGATCGTAGAGCGAGACCAACCCGAGCAGAACGGCGGTTCCGCCGCCCGGCCCGCGGGCTACAGCGAGCGTCCGGTAGCCCTTGGCCGCCGGTGCGCTGACGCGGGATTCCAGCGCATCGATGGCCGAAGCATCGAGGCCGCAGGCCTGTGCGACGGTTCTCACGGCTCCTTTCATCACGTGGAACCGCTGGCCAGCCTGCTCGACGACGGCTTCCGTCCGGCGATTGGCGGCGTCAAAGGGTGAGAACGAGAGTGGGGTGACCGTGGGTCGATTATCGAGAACGTGCCGATCCTTGGCGGCAGCCAGGAACGCAAGATCAATCGGATCCTGATTGGCCTCCTGCGAGGCGAGCGCGCCGGCGAACAAGACGTCCGCCTCCGTCGCCTGTTGCAGCGGGATGACGCTGGTCACCGCAAGCTGATTCATTGTGATCGTGCCGGTCTTGTCGACGCACAGCACGTCCATCGTCGCGGCGTCCTCCGCCGCGCTGAGGCGCGTCACCAGCACGCCACGTTTGGCGAGTTCCCTCGATCCCACGGCCATGCCGATCGTAAACATGACAGGCAGCGCCACCGGTACCGCACTCATCAGCAGGACCAGTAGGAGCGGCACCAAGTCGAGCAAGGAAACGCCACGGACGACCGATAGCACGACAACGACGGCGAGCAATACCCCGACAATCACGAAGAGCCAACGGACGACCTTGCTGACGACCGCTTCGATGTGCAGTTTCGGACGCGCCTCCCGGACGAGTTCGGTCGTGCGCCCGAAGTAGGTCCTCGCCCCCGTCAGTATCACAACGCCCGTCGCCTCCCCTCTGCGGACGATGCTTCCGGACGAAAGTACGTCGCTGGCCGCCTTCTCGGCGTCCTTCGACTCTCCGGTGAGCGCCGACTGATCGACGGTCAGTGCTCCCGCGAGAACCCTGATGTCCGCGGGGACGATATCGCCGGGTCGCACGCGAACGATGTCGCCCGGCACGAGTTCTCTCGCCGGCGTGACCTGCCAGCTCGACCCGCGAAGCACCCGCGCACTGACCTGCAGTCGTCGCCGCAGGGCCGCCACGACGCCTGCGGCGCGACGTTCCTGCAACAGGCTCAGAGCAACGTTGATGAACAGCAGCGCACTCACGACCGCCAAGTCCGAGTACTTCCCGAGCACCGCCGACAGCACCATGATCAGCTCGAGCATCCACGCCGAAAGACCCCAGAACTTGCGCACAATGTCGAGAAGCGGATGGCGCTTCTTGTCGGCCACTTCGTTGTACCCGGACTCCTTGCGACGATTCTCGGCGTCTGCCTGGGTCAGGCCTTTGTCCGGGTCGACTTTCAGTGTTGCGAGCGTGTCGGGGATCGACGCCGAGGTGATCGCCGGGGGCTTGCCGCTGGCGGAGCGCGTCGACGCCGGGGCGGTCGTTGGTGGCGTCGGTGTGATGGGGCTGATCGAAGAAGTCACGACAATGCCATCCCACGACGCCGCGTCGTTCCTCCAGGCGGTTTCACGAGAACGTCCGGAGGCGCTCCCGCCCGTTTCCGCGCGCTCCGTCGCGAATCACCGATCCGACGGGCAGCCCGGCGTCACGCCGCATCAGCTTGCAAGCCGCTTCCGAATCGCGCGCATATCGCGCCGCTGTCGGGCGTCCGGTGTCGGGTACGCCATATCCAGTCCCTGCATCGTCTCGAGCACGATCTGGGAGACAATGAGGCGCGCGTTCTGCTTATCGTCGGCCGGGACGATGTACCAGGGATTGTCCGCCGTGCTCGTCGCACTGAGGCAGTCGCCGTAGGCGACCATGTACTCCTTCCAGAACTGTCGTTCGTGGAAATCTGAAAGCGCGAACTTCCAGTTCTTGTCCCGAACGTCTATTCGCTCCAGAAACCGCTTGCGCTGCTCCTCCTTCGACAGGTGCAGGAAGAACTTGATGATCCGCGTGCCACTCTCGTGGAGGTGGCGTTCGAGGTCCA
>CAYNCY010000058.1:0-12756 GCA_964395195.1 uncultured Steroidobacteraceae bacterium | reverse complement strand
CGTGTTGCTGGGCGCTGCAGCGGTTCGCGCGGCAGTGAGCTTCGCGTTTCGTGAATCGATCACCGAAGCGATGCGACTCGAGCGGTAACCCGGGGAGAGGTGACTCTCGCGTCGTCCCGATACCGGAGGCGGCGGGCCACTGCCCGCCGGCGGGCGCTAGCGAAGCTGGCTGTCCTTGCTACCGCGGCGGTTGTAGCCGCTGAACTGCCGGACCTCGCGATCCTTCTCACTCTGGCAAGCCACGCACAGGCGCACGCCCGGCATCGCGGTCCGTCGTGCCTCGGGAATCGCCGCGGCGCAGTTCACGCAATGCGTCGCCGCCGGCCCGTCAGCCAGCTGCTGCCGCGCGCGCGATACCCCGTCCTTGACCGTCGCGTCGATCTGGTCCTGAACGGCACCGTCTTGAGCCCAGCCTGTAGCCACTCTCTATTTATACCCGTCAGTTCGTTGCCGAGGCGCTGTCGACTCCGATTGTACTACACCGCCGCCGGTTGTCGGCCTAACCTATTGATTGCCAACAGCTTACGGTGCGACTCCGCTACAATCGGGTCAATGACTCGCCGTGGGCATATCAAGGACCTCTGGAAGGAGCAGCGACTGTTCATCGGTCGCGCACTCTTTGCGGCGATCTTCGTCACTGTGGCGCTCTCCCTCGTCATTGCGCGGCTCTTCTACCTCCAGGTCGTCCGGCACGATTACTTCGTCCAGGCCTCCCAGGGAAACCGGGTCCGGCTGGAACCGCTGCCGGCGAACCGTGGCCTGATTCTCGACCGCAACGGCACGGTGCTCGTCGACAACCAGCCTGGCTACCAGCTCGAGCTGATACCCGAGCAAACACCGAACATCGACTTCGCCCTGCGCCGGCTCGTGGAGATTGGCCTCGTGGCCGCCGAAGACGTCGATCAGGTGCGTCGCACGATCCGGTCGCACCGACCGTTTGATAGCGTGCCGATTCGCCTCGTCCTCAGCGACGAGGAGCTCGCGACATTCGCGGTGCACCGGTACGAGTTCCGCGGCGTCGACATCCGCACGCGCCAGACACGCCACTATCGCTATGGCACGCTCGGCTCGCACATGCTGGGCTACGTCTCAGCGATCAATGCCGACGACCTCGCGCACATCGACAGTGCGAGCTACGCCGGAACCAGCTTGATCGGGAAACTCGGCATCGAGGCTTCGTACGAGCCCCAACTGCACGGCCGCAACGGCTCTCGCGAAGTGCTCGTGAACGCCGAAGGCCGCTCGGTGGACAAGGTGGGCAGCACCGAGGCGAACCTCAAGTCGGAGGTGGGCACCGCTGGCGCGGATCTTCGGCTGTCGATCGACCTGCCTTCGCAGGAAGCGGCGGAGAAGGGTCTAGGCACCCACCGCGGCGCCGTCGTCGCCATCGACCCCAACAACGGCGACATTATCGCGCTCGCGAGCACGCCCGGTTTCGATCCGGGTGGATTCGCGCATGGGCTGAGCCGGTCCGAGTTCGCGACGCTTACCGATGATCCGAACAAGCCGCTGATCAATCGGGCGCTGCGCGGCACGTATCCGTCGGGCTCCACGATCAAGCCCGTCATCGCGCTCGCCGGCCTCACCGACAAGGTGATTTCGTCCGAGAAGATCCTGTTTTGTCCCGGCACCTGGCACCTTCCGGGAAGCCGGCTGGAATTTCGCGAGGGCAAGACGGGCCGGCACGGCGCCATGGACATGGAGCACGCCATCGCGAAATCGTGCGACGTGTACTTTTACTCGCTCGCATCGACGCTGGGCGTCGACCGGATCGCCAGCTTCATGGCGTCGTTCGGGTACGGCGCGCTGACCGGCATCGACATCGGGGGCGAGAAGCCCGGCATCCTGCCGTCGCGCGAATGGAAGAGGCGCACGTTTTCGAAGCCCGCCGAACGCGAGTGGTATCCGGGCGAAACCGTGAACTTCGGCGTGGGACAGGGCTACCTGCTGGTGACGCCGCTGCAGCTCGCGCACGTAGCCTCGGCGCTGGCACTGCGAGGCAGGAGTTTCCGACCGCGTCTGGTGACCGCGATCGGCGATGCCGCCAATCACCAGATGACGGCGGTCGCACCGATCGAGAATCCCCCTGTCGTGGGAGTCAGCGAAGCCGACTGGGACGTCGTCATGCGCGGCATGCGCGGCGCGGCGGTCTACGGGACGGCCGCCGCGATCAGCAAGGGCGCGACCTACACGATTGCGGGCAAGACCGGGACGGCGCAGGTTTTCACCGTCTCGCGCAGCGTGAAGCTGACCGACAAGGTCGCCGAGGCCCTGAAGGACCACTCATGGTTCATCGCCTTTGCGCCCGCGGAAGCGCCGCGCATCGCCGTCGCGGTGCTGGTCGAGAACGGCGGATTCGGCTCGATGGTCGCCGCGCCAATCGCCCGCAAAGTAATGGACACATACCTGCTGGGCGTTGCGAAAGCGGGGCCGCCGGAGGCAATTCAAGATCCGACAACGCCGCCGGATGCGTCTACCGCCGAGTGAATTCGTGCTCTCGCCAGATGATGGCAGCGCGCCGATATCCCCCGAATCGACGCCGGCGTCGAAATCCAACGTCAGCCCTGCGCGCGTAACAATTCCCGCGCCTCGAGTGTTGTGGCGAAATTGGCGCCATAGCCGTTCGAAAGACAGCGCAGCGCTCTCTCGATCGTGACACGCGCCTCCGGGGTCCGATGTTGGGCCAACTCGGCCTTCGCCAAAAGGAGGAGCATCTCACCGACCTCGGCGCTCGTATCGGGCCCGCGCGCGATCGCCTCCGCCAGTGGCAACGCGTCGCGGGCGTAACGCTCGGCGGCTTCCGGCTGCGACTGCCGCAACACGAGCTCGGCAGCCAGCATTCGTGCGGCTCGCGCCTCCGTCCTCGATCCGCTCGCCGGCACCGGCGCGGCCGCCAACAATTGCCGAATGGCTGGCCCGGCTGATCCGAGATCGCCGCGACTCAAGTCCAGCCGCGCCGGATGCGCAGCGCCAGATCAAGTCAGTGGTCATCGGAGCGCGACGATGCCGTCAGGCGAAACCAAACCTCCGTGGGCCGCGTATCAGTCTGTAAGCCGGCAGTTGCCGGAGTCCCGGACTTCGTCCTTTCGACGACGGAACGCCGGGCCACGTACGCAGCGCCTGTCACTCATCAACGCCGGAAAGGGCAAACAATGAAAGTTGGAGTTCGGATTGCCTGTTGGCTGGGCGGCGTAGTGCTTGCTGCAGTCGCGGCGTTGGCCATCGTTGCCGGCCTCTTCTTCCACAAGTTCTATCCCAGCCCGCCAACGGCCCACTATCCGCCACCGGCGGACATCACCGCCTCGCAGCAGCAGGATTTCGACTACCTCGCTCACTACTTCGAACTCAATCCGACCTATTCGGCGGAGGCGGAGGCCGAGGCAAGGCGTCTCCTGGCCGGCTACCGGGCGCGAGCCGGTGCCTTGACGGGACCCGAGTTCGACCTCGCGGTATCGCGGGTCGTCGCACTCGCCGACAACGGCCACTCGCGCGTCGATCCCGGTCCGCTTTCCCGGAGCCGGTCTCGCATGCCTTACAGGCTGTACCGCTTCGACGACGGCTACCACATCATCCGCGCGCGAGCGGCTTACCAGGCGCTACTCGGTGCCCGCCTCGTCGCCATCGACGGCCATGCCGCCGCGGACGTTGTCGAGGGCATGTTTCCGTACTTCGGTGGTCCCCGAAACCACTACGACCAGTTTGGGTCCGTTTTCTTTCTGGAGTCGCCGGAACTCCTGCACGCCGCCGGGCTTGCGACGGCGGCGGATCGGCTGACGTTGCGCCTCGTCATGGCGGATGGCTCCGAGCGCGAGGTTGATATTGCAGCGGATCCGCCGGATCCCGAGGCACCGCACGCGTATTCGGACGAATACCTGTCGCCCGAGCCTCTCGACAAGGAAGGCACCGATTGGCAGCCGGTCCTCGCCCGGGACGCAAGGTTGCCAGTGTCGCTGCGGTCCTATCGGGTCCCGTTCCAGTCCGAGTACTGGCGCGAGAGCGGCGTCTACTACGCGCAGTTTCGCAGCAACGCTGATGAGCCCGGCTATCCGATCAAGAAGTTCGTGACGCAGATTGAGGACGGAATCCGCCGATCCAAGCCGCGTTTCGTGATTGTGGACCTTCGTTTCGATCAGGGCGGCAATTTCACGACGACAGCGAGCCTCATGAGCGGCCTGACCGGCCTGTCCCCCTCGATCGAGCACGTCTACGTCATTTCAAGCCCGTGGACGTTCTCGGCGGGAATTGTCAGCCTTGCGCTGCTCAAGGAGCACGGTGGATCGCTGATCACGGTCGTCGGCGCTCTGGCGGGCGACCGGACCCGTCTCTGGGCGGAAGGCGGTGGCATGGTGCTCCCGAATTCGAAGCTGTCGATTCGGTTCGCAACCGGGCTCCACGACTACACGCACTCCTGTCGCGGCCAGCCAGGCTGCTTTTGGCCGATGTATTTCTATCCCATGCACGTCACGACACTCGAGCCGGAGGTGAAGGTCGGGTACACGTACGACGACTACGTCAACCTGCGCGACCCCAGTGTCGACAAGGTCCTCGCGCTCGTGAACTCTGGTTCTTCGGAGGGTGGTATCGTCGGGCATTGACGCCGCACGGCTTGTCGCGGTCGGGCGGCGGAGCGAGAACCAGTGGGAGACAAGCCATGCGAGAAATGACGATATCGCGCCGCACGGCGCTCACGTCAGGTGTCTACGCGTTTGCAGCGGCATTGGGAGCCCCGCAGTCCGCGAATGCACGCACAAACGAAACCCCCGAATCCAAGAGCGAGGAAGTCGCCCGAAAGTACTACGCGGCGTGGGAGAAAAAGGACTGGCAGCCGTTCGACAGGCTGCTCGCGGACACGTTCACGTTTACGAGCGCAAACAACGACGACCACATCAGCAAGAGCGTGTTCAAGACGCGATGCTGGGACACACAAATCGACTTCATTGAGCGATTCGAACTTCTGCGCGTGTTCGGCAGGGGCAATGAAGTGTTCGTGATGTACGTCTGTCGGACCAAGAACGGTAAATCGTTCAGAAACGTCGAGTACTTGCGGGTTAAGGATGATCGGCTGGAGGCGATTGAGTGCTATTTCGGCGCTCAATCCAGCTTCGCCTCGGCAGTCGGTTCGGGTCAGAAATAGCCTTTGGACCGGCGGGAACGCCCCGATGCCCAGGGACTGCGCTCGCTGACTGCGTGGTGTTCGACCGGAACCTGCCCGATGATGTGCAGTTGCTCCGTCCGGCCGACGTTCGCAACCGCAATCGGGTCCATTTCCGCAGATCTGCCGATTTGATCCGCAAGGTCTGCGAACGGCGCAGACAGCGCCTGGCTGCCGAAAATCAAAAGCTCCTTCTTGCCCGTGATCTGCCCGGCAGCGCGAAGAACGTGATCAAGCTGTCACTTTTTCATTGCGTCGCTGGGTAACGTCGCGCGGCAGAAGGCCGACGTACGGAGCCGATTGACGCAATTCGACCGCACGCTTGTCCCTACCAAGCACTGCGACGAACAATTCGCCATCGGCCGCGCCGCTGAGCAGAGTCCGCCACGCGGTGTAGGCAGGCGCCAAAGATCCTTAGGCTTTCCCAATGCTCGCCATTGGCAAGGCTGTGCGCCCGAATCAACGCCGGCGGAAATCATGTCACGACCTCAACGGCGATGCGCCGCTGAAGGTCATCGAGCCTCTCCTGGATCGAGGGGCCCGACGAGATGATTCCGGTGCTGGTGAAATCAAGACAATCGCCTTCAGCCAGTCCCCATCCCTTGAGCGCTGACTTTGGGATCAGGATTCCCACGGAGTTTCCGATTCGCCTCATGCGGGCGCGCGTGGATGTCCAATATCCCCCGCCACGCGCCATGCCTCAGAACGATACTGTTGACAGATAGATCGTACCGATATATCGTTTCCATCGCCAATTGCGGCAAGTAGGAAGTTTTATGTTTGGAAAGAGATACTTACGTTCACGCATGGCCCACGGCTGGGGGTTCGGCGACGTTCGTTGCGGTCCGCAAGGATCGGGCGGTGGCGACTCGCGGCGCAGGCACGGGCCAGGCCACGATCATGGCGGCCATCACCGCGGTCGGGGTCCTGACGGGCCCGGCGGATTCGGGCGCGGCGGCGGTCGGTTCTTTGGTCCCGGCGATCTGCGGCTCGTCCTCCTGGCGCTGATTGAGGAGAAGCCGCGTTACGGCTACGAGTTGATCAAGGAGCTGGAAGCCAGGTTCGGCGGCGCCTATTCACCGAGTCCGGGCTCCGTCTATCCGACCTTGACGCTCCTCGAGGAGCTCGGGCACGTGCGCGCGACGGTCGATGGCTCGAAGCGGCTGGTCGAGATCACGCCTGAGGGCTCCCAGTACCTCAAAGACAACCAGGCCGCACGCGACAGCGCCACGGCGCGCATGGACATGGCGGCCCGCGCAGCGACAGCGGAACGGCCGCCGACAGCGATCCACCACGCGATGCACACGCTCAAGGCCGCTCTCATGTACCACCGGCGCGGTTGGACCGATTCCGAGGTGGAACGCGTCCGACAAATCATCGAGGCGGCGGCGCTCGCGATTTCCGAGGGCGAGGGAAAGTGACCGATGCCCCGCTCGTAACACGAGTCCGCCATGAGACCCGACGACGTCTCCTAACCGTCGCGAGCGTAACCCGGCTGGCGCCCAGCATGGTTCGAGTGGTCCTGCGCGGCGCCGAGCTCGACGGATTCATCTCGCTCGGCTTCGACGATCACGTGAAATTGTTTTTCCCGGGCCAACTCGGCCTCGGGGCCGAGCCCGAGATGCGCGACTTCACGCCCCGACACTTCGACGCCGGAACCGGCGAATTGTGGATCGACTTCTTTCTGCACGAGTCGGGGCCGGCTGCGGCGTGGGCCGCCCTTGCTGCGCCCGGCCAGACGCTGAGCATTGGGGGACCTCGGGGGTCATTCATCCTCCCACTCGAAGGCATCGACTCGCACGTCTTGATTGGCGATGAGACGGCGCTTCCAGCGATCGGCAGGCGGCTGGAAGAACTGCCTGCGGACGCTCGGGCGATTGTCGTGGTCGAGACCGGTGCCGACGCCCAGGCTTACCCGCTCTCGAGTCGCGCACCTCTGCAAGTCGAATGGGTATTGCGGCCGCCCGAATCGGCGCCAAATGCCGGGCCACTGATCGATGTTCTACGGACGATGCCGTTCGAGCCGGGATCGTGGTTTACGTGGATCGCCGCGGAAACACACGTTGCCCGGGAGATCCGTCGGTACCTGACTTCGGATCGCTCACTCGACAAGCGTCGAGTCAAAGCCGCCGGCTACTGGCGTCGCGGCGCGGTAGCCACGCACGAACGAATCTCGGACGAAGAATAGGCGTCGACGCAAGCTCGACTGGTGTCCGTTGACGCGCGCAACGCGCGGCCGTCGTGCAGGCCCGCTACTCCCAGGATCTCGAGCGACAGGCCGACGATTACGGTGCGGCCGTGCTGGTTCGCAATGGCATGTCGGCGGACTTGCTCGCCCGCGCGCTCGAGGCTCTCTCCAAGAGTCGCCCTGGATCGGCCGGTGGCGGCTATCTCTCCAGCCACCCGTCGACAGACGCCCGCATCCAGCATTTGCGTGAGCTAGGTGTTGCTGCGGCTCGCCACTAGCAGAATCGAAGCGTGTGGCCGGCGCCTCGACGGACGCGTTGTCGTGTGGATTCGCGGACTCGGGGACGCCCAGTGACCGAAAGCCGGACCTGGGTAGGTCCGGGAGACGGGCGCGCTTGAACAAGTATGGTCGCTCGGAGTGGCGGCATCGCAAACAACGAGCGCGGCGAGCGCGGCCGAACGACGGCCCTCTCACCGTCCGTAGGCCGGGACGAACGGCTCGTCGACGTAAAGCTGGAATCCGCCGAGTCGCCAAATCACGGGCAGGCGTCTGTGTTAAAACGAGGCCCAACGAGCGGAGTCTGCGTTCAGCTTGGGCGAATCCGAAGGGGGGCGACATGAGAATCGGCGTGAAATGGTTGGCGGCACTTGCATTTCTGTCGGTCGGGCCCGTCTCGGCGACTCCTGCCAAGAGTCTGGATATTTACTTCATCGACGTGGAGGGAGGCCAGTCAACGTTGCTGGTCGCGCCCGGCGGTGAATCGTTGCTCATCGATACGGGATTTCCCGGCGACGGTAACTCCGATCCCGGGGATCCCGCCAAGGCGCGCGACGCCAATCGGATTCTCGCGGCGGCTCACGATGCAGGTATCAGCGCGATAGATTATCTGCTGATCACGCATTTTCACCCCGACCATTTCGGGGGCGTCCTCGAGCTCGCGCAGCTCCTGCCCATCAAGCACTTCGTTGATCACGGAATCCCGACGTCCGACCTCATGGAAGACGCCGACTACCGGCCCTTTTTCGAGAAATACGCAAAGCTTCGCAGCCGGTCGCCGCACCTCAATCCCAAACCCGGGGAGCATCTACCGCTCAAGGCAATCGATGTCACCGTCGTCAGTAGCTTCGGAAAGACGCTCGAGAAGCCGCTGCCCGGCGCGGGAAAGCCCAACCCTCTCTGTCGGTCCGAGGCGTTGCCGCCGGGTGATCCGAACGAGAACCCGCATTCGACCGGTGTTGTCGTGAAGTTTGGCAGCTTCCGGTTCCTGGACGTCGGAGACTTGAGCGGTCAGCCGCAGTACAACCTGGCGTGTCCTGTCGGTCTCATCGGGCCGGTCGATGTCTACCTGGTGGCCCACCACGGAGATGAAGACAACTCCGATCCCGCCATCTATGCGGCGCTCGCGCCGCGGGTTGCCATCGAGAACAACGGCCTGAAGAAAGGCGGCTCGCGTGAAACTTACGCGCTGCTGCACCACGTCGCTGGGCTCGAGGACGTGTGGCAGCTGCACCGGTCAGCGAAGGCCGGCGACAGCAACTTCGCGCCAGAACGAATTGCCAATCTTGACGAAAGCACGGCTCACTGGATAAAGCTCAGCGCCAACGAAGACGGGTCGTTTCGCGTGTTCAATGGGCGCACCGGCAAATCGGTGAACTATCCAAAGCGAAACGGGGCCAATTGAAGCTAGCTCGCCTGCGAGCCGCGCACATCGCTCTGGCGATCGCGTCCTAGCAACGGGTTGCGACGGTGTCGAGCGATCGCGAGACCGCGACTCACGCATTGTCCGCTGCCGCCTGTGGGACGCCTACCGTTCAAGTCCCCACTGCGGTCAAGGGATATTCACGACTGTTTCAGTGACGAGCGCAAGCGTTCGTTCCCTGTCCAGCAGCCGGTGCTCCATGGCCTGCGTCGCCGCGATGGCGCGAGCGTCATTCGCCAACAACCCAAGCGCGCCGGCACTGCGAATAGACAGCTCGTCGATCACGTCATAAAACTTGGTCGACGTCCCGTCGGGATGGCGGGACTCCCCCATGGCGTGGTTCTGAACGTACCTCGCGACGGCCCCACCGAATGCGTTGTTTGAAACCAGCGTGTCAGCGAACTCCGTGCGCCAGGCGCGCTGAAACTCGTCGCGGCTGAGACCGGCGCGGCGACGCCGGAAGTAAAACACCTTCGTTCCCGTCGCCTCGTCCCCAACAACCGGTATCTCGGTCGTGTAGTGCATCACGGCTCGCTGGCCATCGGCGAACCTGTGTTCGTCTGGACGAATGATTTCCAGGTAACGAGGCTGCGCCATGTTCTCGAGCTGCGCTTCGCGGCTGTCGAACCACCCTTGCGTGACGATGTCCAGGTGACTGGCGAGCGGATGGCCGAAGGCAACGTCCTCGGCGCCGTCGATCGGGAAATTGTAGTGATAGTGGCGGATCGCACTCGCCACCTCCGGAATGCCTGCAACCAGCGGACCGTGCACTTCCGTCACGTAGCGCCGGAACTGTGCGTGAGTCATGCCGGCGCGACGCGGCGCCAGAATCATCATTTTCATCATGACGGGGAGGCCGTCTCGTCGGGGCGATACGCGCGGTAGAACGTGTCAACGCCGGCGCGTACCACGGAGTCCTTCTGATTCGCGGTCACGCGATCCGTCACGCCGAGCAGCGCGCACAGCATGAGATCGCCACGCACGAGCCCGATGAACTGTTCTGCCGCGCGGCGTGGGTCGGCGGAGCGGAGTTTGCCGCTCTGCATGGCCGCCAAAAAAAACTGCTCGAGGCGACCGAGCAAGCGGGCCGCGCCGTTGCTGTAGTACTCCTGCCCGAGCTCAGGGAACCGTCCCGCTTCGCCGACCACCATGCGGTAGGACGACACCGTATCCGGGGCCATCAGCAGCTCCTGGATCGCTCGCCCAAAGCGCAGCAGCTTCGCGCGAATATCCTCGAGCCCGTCGACTCCGGCAACCAGGGACCGGGTGTGGCGGTCGCCCTCATCGGCGATCACCGCCGCGAACAGCTCGCGCTTGCCCGCGAAATACACGTACAGCGTTGCCTTGCTGACATCGGCGTCCCGCGCGACCGCGTCCATGCTCGTCATCGCATAGCCGTGCTCGCGGAACAGCCGGCCGGCCGCGACCAGGATCTGTTCGACCTTCTTCCGCGGGCGCAGGGCAGGGACCACGGCGACGTCGGAAGCACTCATGGGTGACCTTGCGGCAGAATCTAAACCTAGATGTTTAGTGACGGGCTTGATATCGGCCAGTTGACGGCGTAATAGTACGCCTTCAGAAACTAAACAGTCTAGTATGGTTTTGGAGGCCCACCGTGGTCGCAACGTCTGGTTTCCGGGCCCCTCGTTTCCCGGACCTGCTGATTTATCGGGGGTATGCGGCGCCTGCCCGAATGGAGGTCGACGTCTACGACCTCGAGATTGAGGGCGAGGTCCCCGCTGGTCTCAACGGGACCTTTCTGCGCGCCAGCGCCGATCCGCAGTACCCGCCGCGGCTCGGCACCGACATCTTTCTGAACGGCGACGGCATGGTGCACAGCGTGCGCCTCGAGAACGGTCACGCCGATCTCAAGACCCGATACGTCCGAACCGAGAAATTCAAGCTCGAGCGGGCGGCCCGTCGAGCGCTGTTCGGGGCCTACCGAAATCCCTTTACCGACGATCCGTCGGTTGAGGGCAAGAACCGCGGGACCGCGAACACCGCCGTGTGCTGGCATGCGGGACGACTGCTGGTCCTGAAGGAAGACTCGCAGCCCATCGAGCTCGACCCGGTAACGCTCGAAACTCGCGGGACCTGGAACTTCCGCGGTGCCCTTACCAGCAAGACCTTCACCGCCCACCCGAAGATCGACCCGCTGACGGGCGAAATGATCGCGTTCGGCTACAACACGCCGGGGCACACGTCAAAGAACATCGAGCTCTTTTTTATCTCGCCCGCCGGCGAGCTGCTGCGAACGGAGACGTTCGAGGCGCCGTATGCCTCGATGGTTCACGACTTCCACATCTCGCAGAACTACATCGCCTTCACGCTCTATCCGATGATCAACGACTGGGAGCGCGTGAAGCGTGGTGAGCCGTTCTTTCACTGGGACGCGACGCTGCCGACCATGATCGCCGTCATTCCGCGGCGGGAGGGCGTCAGCGCGATCCGCTGGTATCGCTACCCCGGCGTCGGCATGTCAACGCACTCGTTCAATAGCTGGGAGGAGGGTTCCATCCTGCACATCGAACAGTTCTTCACCGGCTCCGGCTGGCTCTCGCAATTTCCGGATATCCGCAATCCGGATGCCAAGGAGTTGCCGCCCTTCGCCAAGCGCTGGTCATTCGACCTCGCGAGTCCGTCGGAGGACTTCAAGATCGCTCCCATCTTCGATCAGATCGGCGAAATGCCAGCCGTCGACCTGCGTTTCCTCGCGAGCCGGGCGCGCAACTACTTCTTCGGGACAATCAACACGGCCTTGGGCCCGATGCTCGAATGGGGACCCAAAGGTCCGCCGTTTACGTGTATCGGGCATTTCGACGAGTCGTGCGGCATCACGTCGTACTACTACGCTGGCCCGAACTCTGCGCCCGAGGAACCGCTGTTCGTCCCGAAGCATCTTGAGGCTTCCGAAGGCGACGGTTGGCTGTTGACGATCGTCGGCCGGCGCGCCGAGAATCGCACGGACCTCGTGATCCTGGACTCGCGCAACCTGGCCGCAGGCCCGGTCGCGACGATCCGCATGCCCTGCCGTCTGCACGAGGGGTTTCATGGCACTTGGATTCCGCAGGACCAGCTGCTCTAGGTTTCGCTCTACAGCGTCAAATCTCGACGTAATTGCGTCAGCAGGTCATTGAGGCAATTACGCGGAAAGCCGACACCCATAGGCGAAACTCACAGGCGTCATCTCGAGAAGCGACGCGGTTGTCTGGAATCGACATCCTGACCCGTGAACACGTGCACGGACATTGGGTTGCAGTGCCGAGCGCCAACGGACAAACCCTGCTCTTCGAGCGAAGGCCCTTTCGATCGGGGTCTGCTGGTCAGGGCACGCGGGACATCGCGCACGCGTCCCCTGGGCCGATGGGCTGTGCTAGCGAGCCCTATATCCGGACCATACGGTCGAGCAGCTTGGTGAGCTCGCTCGCTGTATCGGCGCACAGTCCCGCATGGACCGGTGACATCTGAATGCAGGTGCTTCGCTCGGCAACCAGCCAGTCGAAGCGCTCCCGCGGCGTCAGTCGCCCTATAGCGCCCGCTGCCGCGCCACCCGCGCAAATCGCCGGAATTGTCGAGAGGGCATCGTGTATCGCCTTCAGGTCCACGTTCGGTTCGAGCGCAAGCAGCCGCTCCTCGTCGAGGTCGATGCTGGCCTGCAGCACGCCCAGAGCGCTGCGGAAGAGCACGATGCCGACATGGACGTACTCGCCGCGCTCG
>CAYNCY010000057.1:0-12799 GCA_964395195.1 uncultured Steroidobacteraceae bacterium | reverse complement strand
CCGAGGACGCGGACTCGGCCCGGCGTCTGCGCGACGCGCTCGCGGCCGCCGGCATCGAGGTCTGGTTCGACCAGAGCGAGCTGCGGGGCGGCGACGTCTGGGACCAGAAGATCCGCCAGCAGGTCCGGGATTGCGCGCTGTTCGTGCCGATCATATCGGCGAGTACCGCCGCGCGGCACGAAGGCTACTTCCGCCTGGAATGGGACCTGGCGGATGAGCGCACGCACATGCTGGCCCGCGACCGGTCGTTCGTGGTGCCCGTGTGCATCGACGACACCCCCCACTCGGCGACCGACGTGCCGGAGTCGTTCCGCCGCGTGCAGTGGACGCGCCTCGCGGCCGGCGCAACGCCGGCGGCCTTCGTCGAGCGCATCGCGGCGCTGCTGGCGCCGGTCGAGCGCGCCGGCGCCGCGACGCGCCCGCCGGCGAACGTGGCGTCGCGGCCGCCCGCGCGGTCGCGCCGCGGTTATTGGCTTCTCGCCGGGGGCGTGCTCGTCCTCGCGTCCGCGTACCTGGCCGCCAGCCGGCTCGTCCCGCAGTGGCGCAGCGACACCGGCTCCGGCGCGCCGGCGGCGGTCGTGCCCGTCGCGCCGACCGGCGCCACACGCTCGATCGCGGTACTGCCGTTCGCCGACATGAGCGCGGCACAGGACCAGGGTTACTTTGCCGACGGCATGGCCGAGGAGATCCTCGACCTGCTCGCGAAGATTCCGCAGCTCAAGGTGATCGCGCGCACGTCGTCGTTTCAGTTCAAGGGGAAGGCGCTCGACATTCGCACGATCGGTGCCGAGCTCGGGGCGAGCTACGTCGTCGAGGGGAGCGTGCGTCGTTCGGGCAACCGCGTGCGCATCGTCGCGCAGCTGATCGACGCACGCGATGGCACCCACGTCTGGTCGCAGACCTACGAGCGAACTGCGGATGACGTGTTTGCGATGCAGGACGATGTCGCGACCGGCATCGCGCGGGCGCTGCAGATCTCGACCGGGGCCTACGACATCGGTGCGCACAAGCCCACGGCGAATCGCGCGGCCTACGATGAGTACCTGCGCGGCAGTCTCGAGTTCGACCAGACGACGGCGGCGAGCACGGAACGCGCGGCGGCGGCGTTCGAACGGGCGCTTGCGCTCGATCCGATGTTTGCGAGTGCCGCCGAGGCTCTCGCGGTCACCCGTGCGCTGCAGGGCGACTTCGGGTTCGCGCCCGCCCGCGAGGCCGTGGAGAAGGAGCGGGCCGCGGCGGAGCTCGCGCTGCGGCTCGACCCGATCTCGGCCCGGGCGCATGCCATCCTCGGGGATGCGGCCATGTCGACTCTGGACTGGCGGACGGCGCAGCGGGAAATCGCACGCGCCCGCGAGCTCGGTCCGCGGGATATCTGGGTCGTGGGCCTCGCCGCGAAGCTCGCCATCGTGCTCGGAAAATGGGGCGAGGCCACGACACTCATTTCGGCGGTGCTCGACATCGACCCGCTGAGCGCGGCCGGACACCAGATGGCCGAGTACGCGTACGCGGGCGCAGGCAGGCTCGAGGAAGCCGAGGGCGAGTGCCGGCAGATCCTGCGGCTCAGCCCGTCGTTCGAAACGATTCGGTACGAACTGGCGCTCATCCTGCTGGCCCGCGGGCGCGCGGCGGATGCGCTGCGGGCGGCCTCGGAGGAGCCCGACCCGGGCACGCGGCTCATGGGAATCGCGATCACCCAGGCGGCGCTCGGACATCTCACGGAGTCGGACGCCGCGCTCCGCCTTGCGGAGAAATCGCTCAAGGACGCGCCGAGCGGGTTGGCCCAGATCTACGCGATGCGCGGCGATCGTGACCGTGCGTTTGCGCTACTCGATCGTGCCGCGTCACTCGCGCGCGCCACGCCCGATAGCTTCCTGCCCTTCATCCAGTGCTATCTCGCGTGGGCGCCGCTGCGCGCGGATCCGCGCTACCACGCGCTGCTGCAGCGGCTGAATCTCGCCGAGTAATCCGCCATCGAGAACCGGGCAGTCGCCCGGACGGCGTTCGGTCAGCGCCGCGATCGCGACGATCTCGACCGTGTACTCGGGAGAGGCGAGCGCGGCCTCGACGGTCGCGCGCGCCGGCGTCGATCCCGGCACCACCCAGGAATCCCAGACGTAGTTCATCGCGGCGAACGTGCTGATGTCGGCGAGGTAGATCGTGCACGCGAGGAGCTTCGACTTGTCGGTGCCCGCGGCCGCGAGCAGCACCTCGATGCGGTTCAGGATCTGCCGGGTCTGGCCGGAGACGTCGGCGGTCGGGTCTGTCGCGACCTGGCCCGCGATGTAGACGGTGTTGCCGTGCACGACGGCCTGCGACATCCGGGGACCGGCCTCAATTCGCTTGATCATCGGGGGGCTCCGCGCGTGGGTTCGACGGCGCGCAATGTATCCCATCTCAGGGGTGGCGGGTGCCGTGACCCGCGCCAGCGGGGGCTGCGACCCAAACTGTGAGGCCCGTGGGGCGGGTGGGGTCGGTTTCGGCTATGCTGGTAACGCTTCTGGGGGCGACCGGTTTCGACGTGGGTTGCGAAACTCCAGGTGCATGCCGAGGTGCAGGTTCCTCGTTAAACCATTTGCAATTTCTAGCTGCGAACGACAACAGCTACGCTCTGGCGGCTTAAGCCCCGCCTACTCCGCTCCTCTCCGTGCCTGTGCGGGGGGAGACGGGGTCGCAATCACAGGATCGCAAGGTACGCGTGCCTCGGGTAGTACCAAGCTAAAAAGGACAAGGCTGGCTTAGGGTTTTCCCTGCCGATCGGGTAGCCCTCGGTGAGATCAATAGACCGGACAAGCATGTAGATCCTGTAGCGTAGTGCTTGCGGACGGGGGTTCAATTCCCCCCGCCTCCACCAACACCTGCGAGGGCGCCCGAGCGCCCTCGCGCGAACCGACGGGCACTCCTAGAAGTTGAGCGCCTGGTGCAGGAACGCATCGCTCTTCCGCAGCATCTCCGCCCGCGCCGTCGAATCATCGAGCTGGTGATCGAGGCCCGGGAAGGTCACGAACTCGTGCTTCACTCCCGCGGCGGTCAGGCTCTTGTCCATGAGCTGCGACTGCGTGTAGTTGACGTTGATGTCGTCGGTGCCGTGGAAGAGCAGCACCGGCACCTTGAGCTTGCTCGCGTTCTGCGCAGGCGACCCGTCCTTGGCGATCTGCCCGGTGCCGAGAATATCGCCGAGCTGGTAGTAGTCGGTGAAGCGCCGGTGCTCCTCCCGAAGCGCAACCAGATCCGTGACGGGTGCGATCGCGACGACCGCCTTGAAGACCGACGAGTCGACGATCGCCGACTGCAGTGCCGCGTAGCCGCCATACGACCAGCCGACCACTGCCACCTTCGCCGGATCCGCGATCCCCTCCTTCCCGAGCCATCGACCACCGTCGAGCACGTCGCTCATGGCAAGCGGCCACGAGCGGAACGCGTTCGAGTGCCACCACGCATCGCCGTAGCCGGCGGAGCCCCGGTAGTTGGGTTGCAGCACCGCGTAGCCGCGCGCCGCGTAGAACTGCGCGAGCCAGTCGAAACCCCACTCGTCGCGCGCATCGGGGCCTCCGTGAGGCATTACGACTGCGGGCAGACCCTTCGGACTCGTGACGCCGGGCGGCAGCGTCAGGTAGGCGGGTATCTGCGTGCCGTCGGTGGCGGGGTACGTGACGGGCTTGACCGTTGCGAGCTTGACGCCTTCGAGCGGATCGCGCGCGACCAGAAAGGTCGCGAGCTCGTGCGTCGTGCGATCGAAGATGTAGTAGACGCCGGCGTCGGTGTCGCTGCCCGCGAAGATGAGGAGTTTGTTCTCATCGACGCTCGAATCGATGACCTCGAGCGCCGGGTGCGTCGGCAACGCCCGCGAGATCGAGGCGGTCAGCGCCTCGATCGCCGGATCGGTGTAGTGGATGTGCGGATAGTCGGTCGAATAGTGCACGCCGACGACACGCTGGCGCCGGCCGATGCGTGCTGTCTCATCGATATCGACGTCGTCACGCGCATAAACGAGAGTCTCCTTCATCGACCCATCGAGCGCGACGGTGTAGAGCGCAATGCGGCCGTCCTTCTTCTTGAATCCGTAGGCGACATCGAGCGTCGGGTCGACCGCGACGGGCCGGAAGCCCTCGTGATGCAGGTAGTCGTACTTGCTGAGCGGCGTCCACTCGCGCGAACCCTTTAGCCGGTACAGGTAGCTGATCGTCGAGCGCTCGTAGTAACCCTCGTTCGTGTCGGTAATTTCGAGAATCCGGATGTTGCCGCGACCGTCCGAGATGTACTGCTCAGCCTTGCGGTTCGGAATCTCCAGCTGCTTCGCCGCGAGGTTGCGCGTGTCGAGTTGATCGACGCCGAGGCCCACGTCGGTCGAACCAATTTTGCTGCCGAGGTGAAGGTCGGGCAGCGTCACGCGCGAGATCAGCACGCTGCCGTCCTGGTCCGGCAGCCAGTCGATGATCGCTCCGCCGTCCCAGTCGACGCCCGCCGTGTACGGGCTCGTGCGCTTGCTGAGGATCTTGGGGTTGCCGCCGTTCGCATCGACGGCGACTGGCCGCTCCACGTAAGTCAGCATGAGGCTCTGCGGGTCGCGCACGATGATGTAGATCGAGCACACGAGGCGCTCGCTCGAGATCCAGTGGCACCCGCGAATGCGGTCGGGTTTTCCGGCGGCGGTCATCACGACGCGGGGCTTGGTGTCGCCCGTGAGCGCACGCGTGTAGACGATTGCGCCCTGCCCCGGCCCTGCGGAGACGTACGCAACGCTCTTGCCGTCCGGTGAGAGCTTGAGGTCGAAGATCGACGGCCGCGCACCAAAGGCGGCGGCGGCGTCAAAGTTGGGTGGCGTATCGGCAGACGCCGTGCCGATGAGTGCGACAAAGAGCATCCCGGCCCGAAGCGATGAGCGCATAACCCCTCCCTGAGTCAGCCGCTATCGTCACCGACGAGGCGACGTCGATGCAATTGGGGGAATGCGCAGAATCCGTCTGCCCGGAATCCGTTCCCTGCGGCTCACGACACGGCGCGGCCCGACGAAAATCGCGCGGGCCGTGGTTGGTCGATTTTTCGTCTTGTAGTTATTTATAAAACAATTAGTTACGGTACATATCGAATCTTCTTTCGCAGCTCTGGATCAGGCCTTCACCGGCGGCTTCGCCCGATACGCGCCCTGGAACTCGAGCATCCAGCCCGGATACTCGGGCGGAAGCTTGCTGACCTCATCGAGCGCGGCGATGTCCTCGGCCGTGAGCGCGACCCGCGTCGCGGCGATGTTGTCCTTGAGCTGGGCGTCGGTCTTGGCACCGATGATCACCGTCGTCACCCAGGGCTTCGCGAGGAGCCAGGCCAACGCGACCTGGGCAACCGAGACGCCGAGGCGTTCGGCGATCGGGCGCATCGCATCGACACAGCGAAAGGCCCGCGGCTTGTCGACGACCGGGAAGTCGAAGGTCGTGCGCCGGGCGCCCGCGGGCCCCTTCTCGTCCGCCTTGAACTTGCCGGACAGGAGGCCGCCCGCGAGCGGGCTCCAGACCATGAGGCCGAGCGACTGGTCGCGGACCAGGGGCACGACTTCCCGCTCGAGATCGCGCCCGGCGATCGTGTAGTACGCCTGCACGCTCTCGAAGCGAGCGATTCCCTCGCGCGCGGAGATCCCGAGCGCCTTCATGACGTGCCAGGCCGACATGTTGCAGAGGCCGATGTAACGGACCTTGCCCGAGCGGACGAGGTCCTCGAGGGCGCGCAGCACCTCGTCCATCGGGGTCAGGGGGTCGAAGCCGTGCAGCTGGAAGAGGTCGATGTGCTCGAGCTGCAGGCGCTTCAGGCTCGCCTCGACCGAGTTGAAAAGGTGGTAGCGCGACTGGCCGCGGCCGTTCGGCGTGTCGTCCATGATGCCGGTCGCCTTGGTGGCGAGGATCAGCTGGTCGCGCGGGAGCGCGAGGTCCTTGAGCGCCTGCCCGAGCAGTCGCTCGGACTCACCGGTCGAATAGACGTTCGCGGTGTCGATGAAGTTGATGCCGGCCTCGAAGGCGACCTTCACCTGGTCGGTGACGGCGGCGAGCGGGAGCGCGCCAATCTGCTCCCAGAAGCCCTTGCCCCCGTAGGTCATGGTGCCGAGGCAGAGTTCAGAGACGTAAAGGCCGGTCCGGCCCAGCAGGCGGTAGCGCACGGCGGCGGTCCTCTCGATCGGGGGGACGCCGAGTGTTGCATGTCCGCGGATGCCGCGGGAGCGCTTCGAGGCACGACCGCGCTCCCGGCCCGGAGCGCGGCCGGGGTGCCTTATTTGCGGGCGGGCGCGACGTACACGCGCTTGCCCTCGAACCACGTTTCGATGACCTTCGTGCCCGCGATGTCATCGCCCTTGCCCGCGTCGCCGAGCGCGAGGATGTCGCGGTCGAGCAGCACGAAGTCGGCGGACTTGCCGACCTCGAGCGAGCCGATCTCGGCATCCCGGCCGAGCATCCGCGCGCCGTTGATCGTGTAGGCATCAAGCACGTCCCGGACCGGGACCGTCTGCGCGGCGTTCAGCACGGGCTCCCCCGGCGTCCGTCGGGTCACGGCGCCCGCCATGTTGACGAAGGGCTGCGGGTCCCGCGTGTTGACCGGCGCATCGGACCCGGCGACCAGCGTCGCCCCCGCCTCCTTGACCGCGCGCACGGGGTACGTGTTCGCCTCGTAGTAGCTGCCGGGGATGTGGCGCGCCGCAAGGCTGTTGCCGGTCATCTTCTGCAGGAACGGGATCACCGTCATGTCGTAGTCGAGGTCGACATTGGCCCACGAGTAGGTGAAGGCGACGAAGAGATGGTCCTTGCCGATCCGCGCGATGTCGGCCGGGTGAGCGAGCTGCACGTGCGCGAGGCCGTCGTGCGTCGCGCCGTTGCGCTCCGCCGCGCGCGCCGCCTCGATCGCCTCGAGCGCGGTCCGAAGCGCCCGATCACCGATCGCGTGGATGTGAATGTTGAAACCCGCGAGGTGCATGCGCTTCACGTACTCGAGCTCGATGTCGCGCTCGTGCTGCAGCTGGCCGCTCGAGATCTGGCACTGCCCGGGGTGATAGCCGTTCGACTTGGTGAACGCCGCGATGTCGGTGGCCGCCTGGTACTTCTCCGGGTGGGCGCGCGCCTCGATGCAGATCACCGAGCCCGTGTCGACGTAACCGCTGACGCTCGCGTGACCGCCCGCGTCGGTCGTGAAGATCGGCTGCAGGAAGGGCTGCAGCATCGCGGCGTTGCCAAGCGTCGGCGGGGTCGAGAACGGGTTCGCCTCGACGACGCCGTCGGCGAAGAGCTTGATGAAGTCGGCGTGAAGCTTCGGGTTCGAGGCGTACTTGGCGCGCACGGCCTTGGCGCTTGCGACCATGCCGTCGTAGTCGACGCGGCCGTCCGCGGTGCGCGTGTGGCTCGGGTCGTAGAACTGGGCAAGGTTGACGCGCACCGTCATGTGCGGGCTCTTCAGGAGCTTGTCGTAGACCGGCAGCCCGACCGGGGATGCCATGGCATCCAGGATTGCGGTGATGCCGACGCTGTTCAGGCGCTCGGGGATCTTCTCTGGCACCTTCGCGACGGCCTCGAGCTCGTTGTAGAGCATCGAGTTCGGGTCGATCGCGTAGCGCGCGTCCTCGTTGACCTCGCCATCCGGCTCACCGCCCGGATCCGTGCCGACGAGCTTGCGCCAGGCCGCGAACTCCCCGGCGAGCGTCGCCTTCGAGTAGCCGACCACCTGGCCGTTGGCCGCGCGGGCGGTCGCGAGCGCGGCGCTGTTGAAGACCGCGTGATGCCCGTCGTTGCCAAGGAGCTCGACCATCGCGTGGGGCGCCGCGCGATCGAGCGCGACGCGCAGCGTCGGGAAGTCGGCGTCGGGCTGGTTGCCGGCGGTCGGGTTCCACTGGTGCACGCGCAGCCACTTGCCGGGGGCGGTGTGGTAGCGGCGCGCGCAGGCACCGACGAACGCGGATAAGTCCTTGAGCGAATACGCCTTGCTCGCGAGATCGCAGACGTCGAGGTCGACGATGTCGAGCGGGTGGATGTGCGAGTCGACGAGGCCCGGGACCACGAGGCGGCCCCCCGCCTTGACGATTTTCGTGCGCGGACCGACAAAGGCCTGGGCCCCGGCCGCCGTGCCGACGTACACGAGCTTGCCCTGGCGGACCGCGAGCGCCTCGGCCAGCGTGCCACCGGCCGCCGTGTAGATCCGGGCATCGGTCAGTACCGTGTCCGCGGGCTCGGCGGCAACGGCCGTCGCGATGAACGCCGCGAAGAGCCCGAGCGTTGCTGCGATCACAGCGTGCCGGGTCGAGTTCGTCCTCTGCATGATTCCCCCAAAACTGTCGGTAGCGCCGGCGTGACCGCGGGCGGCCGGGCCGCGCCGGCGCCGCCGATGGTACCAGCGCGCGCGCAGGCGGCGGCGCCCCGTGCGCCTGTGGCGCTCGCGCCACTGTGCACCGGGGAATTTCTAAGGTAAGTTGTGATCGCAGCGGCCACTGAGAGCCGTGCGGCAGCGAAGGAAGTCGCGCAATCGGTCGGTGTCTCGTCTCGGCGGGGGAGCGAGTGCACCTGCGGCAGAAGGGCAACAGCAGTTTTCGGGCGGAGTGCGCCTCGCACCCGCGAGCAGTCTTCCTAAGGGGATAGCAGCATGACGGTATTGGCACGCACGACTCTTGTGGCGGCAGCGGTTTTCGCGGTCGTCGCATCGTCCACGGCAGTCGGACAGACGGCGAGCACGACGCCGGTCGCCGGTGGCCTCGAGGAAATCGTCGTCACGGCGACGCGGCGCACCGAGCGCCTGCAGGACGTCCACATCAGCGTCG
This sequence comes from uncultured Steroidobacteraceae bacterium, assembly GCA_964395195.1. GTDB lineage: Bacteria > Pseudomonadota > Gammaproteobacteria > Steroidobacterales > Steroidobacteraceae > CAIKZZ01. The sequence goes on along the minus strand of CAYNCY010000057.1, from coordinate 4,020 downwards.
CGGCCTTCTCGCAGGAGAAGATGGACGCGCAGGGCCTCAAGAACATCGACGACCTGTCGCGCCTGTCGCCGGGCGTCACGTTCCTTCGCAACGGCATGGGCTCCTCGGCCAACTACAACGACGAGAACTCCGACATCGCGATCCGCGGCATCGACTCGGCCGCCGGCGCCGCAACCACCGGCATCTACATCGACGACTCGCCGGTGCAGAGCCGGCACATCGGCTTCGGTGCCATCAACGTGTACCCGGCCCTCTTCGACCTCGACCGGGTCGAGGTGCTGCGCGGCCCGCAGGGCACGCTGTTCGGCGCCGGCGCCGAGGGTGGCGCGGTGCGCTTCATCACCCCGACGCCGAGCCTGATCGCGAACTCGGGCTACATCCGCTCCGAGTACTCGGTCACCGATCACGGCGACCCGAGCTACGAGGCGGGCGTCGCCTTCGGCGGCCCGATCATCGACAACGTGCTCGGCTACCGTTTCAGCATCTCCTACCGCCGCGACGGCGGCTGGGTGGACCGCGTCGACTACACGCGAGCGGCGAACGACCTCCTGACGCTGCCCGTGTTCAACGGCACCACCACCGAGAAGGCAGCGAACTACCAGGAAACGGCGACCGCCCGCCTCGCCCTCAAGTACCAGCCGACCGAGAACCTCAGCATCACGCCGTCGGTCTATTTCCAGGACCTGCACATCAACGACACCTCCGCGTACTGGGAGGCGCTGTCGGACCCGAGCTCGGGCGTGTTCCGCAACGGCAATGCGCTCCGTAACCCGAGCGGCGACCCCTACTACCTCGCCGCCATCAAGGCCGAGTGGAACCTGGGGGCCGTGCAGGCGACCTCGAACACGTCCTACTACTCGCGACGCCAGCACGGCGTCTCGGACTACACGCAGTACCTGCGCGCGACCTGGGCCTACTTCGGGCTGCTGCCGAGCGGCTACCCGGCGCCGGGCGACCAGGGCTATGCGCCCTTCGGCGACAGCCAGGACAACTTCTTCCAGGAGTTCCGCTTCGCCTCGACCGATGCGAACGCGCGCCTGAGCTGGAACGCGGGCCTGTTCTTCTCGCATACCAACGAGAACATCCCCGAGGACATCATCGACCCGACGCTCGAGGCCGAGACCGATGGCGGCGTCTGCGCCTACATCCCGGTCCCCTGCCCGGGCGGCCTCATCTATCACGGGCCGGTCGATCGCGTCATCGAGAAGCAGATCGCTGCGTTCGGCGAGCTGACCTTCAAGTTCAGCGACACGTGGAAGGCGACCGTCGGCCTTCGCGTCGCGAAGGATGACGTCGAGGGCATCGTGGTCTCCGGCGGTGCGTTCGTCGTGACCCCGCTCGAGCAGCCGCCGCTCGAGGTCTCCTCGTCCGAGAAGCCGGTGACGCCGAAGTTCACGCTCGACTACCAGCCGGACCGCGACAACCTCTTCTACGCGAGCGCGGCGAAGGGCTACCGCTCGGGCGGCGTCAACATCCCGGTCGGCGTCCTCTGCGACGGCGACCTCCTGACGCTCGGTCTCCCGGTCGGTGCCGACGGCCACCCGCACGTGCCCCAGAGCTACAACTCGGACTCGCTGTGGAGCTACGAGCTCGGCGCCAAGAACAGCCTCCTCAACCACTCGCTGCAGATCAACTCGAGCATCTTCCTGGTCAACTGGAAGAAGATCATCCAGAACGTGTATCTGCCGAGCTGCGGCGAGCAGTTCGCGGCGAACCTCGGCCAGGTGCAGAGCCGCGGTGGCGACATCGAGGTGACCTACAAGCCGGTGCAGCAGCTCACCCTCGACATGTCGGTCGCCTACACGGACGCCCGCTACTCGCGTGCCTCGTGCGCGGGTTCGCTCGAGTTCACGTCCGGTGACTGCAACGGCGCCTCGGCGCCCCCGGGCGGTGCGGCGCCGATCGTCAGCGAGGGCGACCGGCTGCCGGGCGCGCCGTGGACGGTGTTGGCGTGGGCCGAGTACGCCGCGCCGTTCGCGAGCTTCGGCGGCAAGCTCGGGTACGTCCGCGTCGACTACCAGCGCACGACCCAGCAGACCGCACTGACCCCCGGCCAGAACAGCAACAACGCGCTCTTCGACACGACGATCCCGGGCCTGCCGGTCACGAAAAACCTGTCGCTGCGCGCGGGGCTCCGGTTCAACGGCTTCGACGTGTCGGTGTTCGCGAACAACATCACCAACGACCATCCGCTCCTCTTCTCGTCACGCGACATCGCGGACGACCAGACGGACAACCTCTACTTCGGCCGCAGCGTCCGGCCCCGGACCATCGGGGTGACGGCGACGTACCGCTACTGATCGATCGCGGGCGCGCGGCGCATGCCGCCCGCGCCGCGAGGGCCGAGAATGACGCTGCCGACCGGACTCGTGTGCCACGAGCGCTACTTCTGGCACGACCCCGGCAGCGGTGCGGGCTTCAGCACCGCGAACGAATACGCCCAGCCCGACCGCCACCCGGAGAGCCCGGACACCAAGCGGCGGCTCCTCTCGCTGATCGACGTGAGCGGTCTAGGCGAGCAACTCCAGGCGATCCGCCCGCGGCTCGCGACACTCGAGGAACTCACCTCCTTTCACACGCCGCGCTACGTCGAGGAAGTCCGGCGTCTCTCGGCCGGTGCCGGCGGCACGATCGGCGACAGCGCGACCATCGGGCCCGGCAGCTTCGACATCGCCCGCCTCTCGACCGGCGGGTGCATCGAGGCCGTCGATGCCGTGATGAACTCTCGCGTCCGGAACGTCTACGCGCTCGTCCGGCCGCCCGGCCACCACGCCGAGTCCGACCGGGGCCGGGGCTACTGCGTGTTCGGCAACGCCGTGATCGCGGTGAAGCACCTCCAGCGCGTCCATCGCCTGAGTCGCATCGCGGTCGTCGACTGGGACGTGCACCACGGCAACGGCACCGAGACCGCCTTCCTCGACGATCCGTCGGTGCTGACGATCTCGGTGCACCAGGATCGCAACTATCCGGTCGACTCGGGGCAGCTCGCGGTGACCGGCAGCGGCGCCGCCGCGCACACCAATCTCAACGTGCCGCTGCCCGCGGGTTCAGGGCACGGCGCGTTCATCGCCGCCTTCGAGCGGGCGGTGATCCCGGCGCTCGCGCGCTTCAAGCCTGAGTTCATCGTGATCGCCTCGGGGCTCGACGCGGCGGCGATGGATCCGATCGGCCGCATGATCGCGACCAGCGAGACCTTCCGGCTGCTCACGCGCCAGATGCTCGGCATCGCGGCGGACGTCGCGGGCGGACGGCTCGTCGCGACGCACGAAGGCGGCTACTCGAATGCCTACGTGCCCTTCTGCGGGCTCGCGGTCATCGAGGAGATGAGCGGCATCCGGACGCCCGCGGCGGACCCCTACCTCGAGGAGCTCATGCAGATGGGCGGCCACGAGCTCTTGCCGCACCAGGCCGCCGTCATCGACGCGGCCGCCGCCCTCGCCGCCCGGGTGCCGCGCCCCGCCTGAACGAGGCCGGCCGTTGCCCGGGCGCCGCTCAGATCGGCGCCGTCAGCTCGTCGCGCCGGCGGACGCGCAGCACGAGGCCATAGACGAGCCCCACGACGAGCCAGCTCACGCCGACCTCGGCCGCGAGACGGCTCATGCCGGTGAAGACCGCAAGCACCACGATGATGCCGAGCACCGGCACGACCCAGTGCGTGAACCACCGGCGCGAGCGCTCGCCGATCCCGAACTTCGCGATCACCGAGATGTGCAGCAGCAGGAAGCCGGAGAGCGCGCCGAAGTTGACGATCGTGGCGAGCTCGTCCATGAGGTTACGCATCGCGAGCGCGACCCCGGTCGAAAGCGCGGCCGTGACCAGCATGCCGACGTAGGGCGTGCCGTACTTCGGGTGGATGCGCGCGAGCGCTGCCGGCAACTGCCGGTCCCGGCCCATCGCAAAGAGCACGCGCGCGACGCCGACCTGCATCGGCAGCGCATTCGAGAGCCCGACGATGATCGCGTACGACCACGCGATCGCGATCGACGCCCAGACGCCGACGGCCGCCGCCGCGAGCTCGTA
>CAYNCY010000056.1:0-12811 GCA_964395195.1 uncultured Steroidobacteraceae bacterium | reverse complement strand
CGGGAGCGTGAGCGCGACTTCGGCGCCGAAGGCGCGCGCGGCGCCCGCGATGCGCTCATCGTCCGTCGCGACGATCACCGCGCTCGCGCCGCTGAGGCGCGCCCGCGCGTGCACGTGCTCGATGAGGGTCTTGCCGGCGAGCAGCCTCAAGGGCTTGCCCGGCAACCGGGTCGATGCGTACCGGGCCGGGATGACGACCGTGAAACTCACGCGCCGAGCACCGCATCGTCGCTCGCGAGGCGCCGGGCCTCCTCTTCCAGCATCACCGGGATCTCATCGCGCACCGGGTACGCGAGCCGGTCGACCCGGCACACGAGCTCAGCGGTCGCGCTACTCCACGCGAGCGGTCCCTTGCAGACCGGGCAGGCGAGGATGTCGAGCAGCTTCTTGTCCATCGTCGAACCCCTTCAATCGCGAACGAGCGCGCGGATCCGCGCGAGCAGCCGCTCGCCGTCGGACGCCGAGAGCGCGGCAGTGACTTCCAGCCAGTAGAGCCCCGGCCGGGCGAGCGCACGGCATTTTACGGCATCCTTCCCGGTCATCAGCACGGGGAGCCCATCCCCGAACTCGAGGTCCCCCGCGCCGACGGGCGCGTGGTCCGAAAGCGGATGCTCGATGGGATCGAGGCCCGCGGCGCGCAGCGCCGCGAAGAACCGCCCGGGGTTCCCGATCGCGGCGATTGCGTGCACGCGCTGCCCGGCGAACTCACCGAGCGCCTTGCGCTCGCCGCCCTCGAGCGCAATGAGCGCCCCGGGCACCAGCGTCATCGAGATCTCCCCGGCCCGCGCGCGCCCGCCGTTCGTGACCACGAAATCGACGTCGCGGAGCCGCGAAGTGGGCTCGCGCAGCGGCCCCGCCGGCAGGAGCCTCGCGTTCCCGAAGCGGCGCACGCCGTCAATGACCACGATCTCGAGGTCGCGCGCGAGGCGGTAGTGCTGGAGCCCGTCGTCCGCGATCAGGAGGTCGACCTCGCCGGCGAGAAGTTCGGCCGCGGCCACCCGGTCGCGGGCGATCGCGACGGGTACGCCCGTCTGGGTCGCGAGGAGCACGGGCTCGTCGCCCGCGAGCGCGGGATCTGTGTCCGGGTTCACGCGCAGCGGGCCCCGGGCGCTGCCGCCGTAGCCGCGGCTGATGATGCCGACGCGAATGTCGCGTGAGGTGAGCGCATCGACGAGCCACGCCACGAGCGGCGTCTTGCCGCTGCCGCCGACGCTCAGGTTTCCGACAATGACAACCGGGCAGTCGATGCGGATCGAGCGGAAGAGCCCGCTCGCGTAGCCGGCGTGCCGGATCGCCGTGACGCCCCGGTACAGCAGCGCCAGCGGCCGGAGCCACGCGCCGCCCCGCCCGCCGCCGTACCACACCCGCTCGAGCCAGTTCTGCATGGGTCAGGCGTTGAACTGCATCCGGTAGAGCGACGCGTAGGCGCCGGCCCGGGCGATGAGTTGCGCGTGCGTGCCGCTCTCGATGAGCCGGCCGTCCTCGAGCACGACGATGCGGTCGGCGTGCTCGACCGTCGAGAGGCGATGAGCGATCACGAGGGTCGTGCGGTTCTGCATGAGCTCATCGAGCGCCTCCTGGATGATCCGCTCGGACTCGGTGTCGAGGGAGCTCGTGGCCTCGTCGAGGATCAGGATCGGCGCGTCCTTGAGGAGCGCGCGGGCGATCGCGATGCGCTGGCGCTGGCCACCCGAGAGCATGACTCCCCGGTCACCCACGGGCGTATCGAGGCCGTTCGGCATGGCCTTCGCGAACTCGAGCACGTGCGCGGCGCGCGCGGCGCGCTCGATCTCGGCGCTGTCGGCGCCGGGCTTGCTGAAGGCGATGTTGTCGCGGATCGTCCCGTCCATCAGCACGACGTCCTGGCTCACGAGGCTGACGTTGTCGCGCAGCGCCTTGAGCGGATACTCGCGCACGTCGTGCCCGTCGATCGAGACCACGCCGGAACCGACGTCGTAGAAGCGCGGCACCAGGCTCACCAGGGTCGACTTGCCGCTGCCCGAGCGTCCGACGAACGCGACCATCTCGCCGGGCGCAATGCGCACCGACACGGAGCTGAGCGCGGGAGCCTTGTCGGGATATGCGAAGGTGACGCCGCTGAACTCGACCTCACCCTGCGAGCGGATCAGCGCGCGTGTCCCGCCCTGCGGCTCGATGGGCTCATCGAGCATCTCGAACAGGCTCTCGCCGGCGGCGATGCCCTGCTGCAGGGGCCCGAAGACGCCGACGAGGCGCTTGAGCGCGGTCGCGATGCCGATCAGGGCGCCGAGGAACGAGGAGAAGCTGCCGACCGTCGTGCCGTGCGCGAGCACGTCCTTGATCGAGAGGTAGAGGACGCCCGCGAGCGCAATCGCCGCGATCATCTGCACGGTCGGGTTGCTCGCCGCCCTCGCCCGCATCAGCTTCATGTTCTGGTAGCGGTTCGCCTCGATCACGACCTCGAACGCGCGCGCTTCCTGCTCCTGGGCGTTGAACACCTTGATGAGCCGCTGCCCGTCGAGCGCTTCCTTGGCGACCCGCGTCACGTCGCCCATCGAGGTCTGGATACGCGCCGCGTAGCGGCGGATGCCGCGGTTGACGACCCCGACGAGCAGCCCGATCACGGGTGCCGCGAGGAGCGCGAAGAGCGTCAGCCTGAGGCTGATGTAGCAGGCCCAGGCGAGGAGCGCGACGATCGTGAGCGAGTCGCGGATCAGGATCGTCACCGAGTTCGTGGTCGCCTCGGCGACGAGCTCGGTGTTGTAGGTCAGCTTCGAGAGGAGCTGCGCGGAGGCGTTCTTGTCGTAGAACGCGCTCGGCAGGTCGAGGTAACGACGGAACAGATCGGCGCGCAGGCGCTTGACGACCTGGCGGCCCACCCAGCCGGGCGCGTACTGGGAGACGTAGTCGCCGATGCCGCGCGCCAGGAAGATGACGACGACGGCGATCGGCACGATCGCGAGCGTGCGCGGGTCCTTGTTGGTCCACGTGCCGTCGAGGAACATCTTCGCGAGCCAGAGCCACGCGGCTTCGACGGCGGCCGAGAGCGCCATGCCGAAGACGCCGAACAGGAACATCCGCCAGTGCGGCAGCGCATAGCCGATGAGCCGTCGGTAGACCGCGAGCGGCTTTGCGCCGGCCGCCGCCGCACTCGTGTTCACCTAGCTGCCCGGCTGCTGGTTGACGGTGGCGATGTTGACCTGCGCGAAGCCCATGCGGCCGGCGACGTCCATCGCCGTGACCACGGCCTGGTGGGTCGCGCGCGCATCGGCGCGGATGGTGATGGGCTGGCCGGCCGCCGTCGGCGCCAGCCGCGCGAGCGCGGCGCGCAGCGTCTCCGGGCTGCGGTTGACGAGCGCGCGGTCGTTGACCATGTACGCACCGTCCGCGGCGATCGCGATCGTGACGGCATCGGGCGGGCGGGACTCGGGGCGCGCGCTCGACTCCGGCAACTGCACCTTGAGGCGCCCGTCCTGCACGAAGGACGTCGAGACCATGAAGAACATGACGAGCAGCAGCACCACGTCGATGAGGGACGTGACGTTGATCTCGGGCTCGACTCCGCGGCGCCGGCCGAAGTTCATGCGGCGGAGGCCGATTCCGGCGTGCCGAGGGTCTCGCTCGCGAGCATCGGATCCATGCCGCGGATCTGGTCGAGGGAGCGCACGAGCTTGAGCGCCTCCTTCTCCATCTGCACCACGAGCGTATCGACGCGACCGCGCAGGTAGCGGTAGGCCATCAGCGACGGGATCGCGACGATGAGGCCGGCCGCGGTCGTGATCAGGGCCTGGCCGATGCCGCCGGAGAGCACCTTGGGATCGCCGATGCCCTGGTGGGTGATCGCATTGAACGCCACGATGATCCCGGTGACGGTGCCGAGAAGGCCCATCAGCGGCGACACCGCCGCGATGGTGCCGAGCATGTTGAGGAAGCGCTCGAGCTCGTGCACGACGTGCCGGCCCGTGTCCTCGATCGCTTCCTTGATGTACTCGCGCGGGCGCATGCGGTTCGCAAGCCCCGCGGCGAGGATCTGGCCGAGGGCGGAGTTCTGCGCGAGGGCGAGGATGTGGCGGTCGGTCAGCTGGCCGCTTTCAACCAGCTTCCAGACTTTTTCGCGCAGTTCCGGCGGGATGACCCGTCGCTCCTGCAGGCTCCAGAGTCGTTCGAGGAGGATCGCCGTGGCGACGATCGACAGTGCGATGATCGGCCACATGACGGGGCCGCCGGCCTTGATGATTTCCCACATCGCGTGCTCGTGTCCTCACATCTCGTAAGCGGCTGATGATACAAGAGTTTGGCCGCGACGGGCAGAGGCCCTAGGCGCCCTCCGCCCGCAGCCGCCCATCGGTCAGGACGAGACGGCGATCGAGGCGCGCGGCCAGGCGCTCATCGTGCGTGACGATCACGAGGCTGACGCCGAACTCGCGGTTGAGTTCGAGCATCAGGTCGAAGACCTGCGCGGCGTTGGTGCCATCGAGATTGCCGGTCGGCTCGTCCGCGAGCACGAGCGCCGGGCGCGTCACGAGCGCGCGGGCGACCGCGGCGCGTTGCCGCTCGCCACCCGAGAGCTGCGCGGGCCGGTGCGTCAGGCGGGCGCCCAGCCCGACGCGTGCGAGGATCGCCTCCGCGCTCGCCATGGCCTCTCGCGTCGGCACGCGCCGGACGAGGAGCGGCATCGCGACGTTCTCGAGCGCCGTGAACTCGGGCAGCAGGTGGTGGAACTGGTAGACGAAGCCGACCGCGCGGTTCCTGAGGTGGCCGCGCGCGGCATCGCCGAGCCGGCTCATCGCCTGCCCCTCGATCTCGACCTCTCCGGCCGTTGGCAGGTCGAGGCCCCCGAGGAGCTGCAGGAGCGTCGTCTTCCCCGAGCCCGAGCTCCCGACGATCGCGATCCGCTCGCCGCGCGCGACGTCGAGGTCGACGCCCGTCAGCACGTGCACGGTCGCCGGCCCCTGGCGGAACTCCTTGACGAGTCCGCGCGCGGCGAGAACGACGGACGGGGCTTCGGGTCGCGACTCACTCATGGCGAAGCGCCTCGGCGGGCTGGGTGCGCGCGGCGCGCCACGCAGGATACAGGGTGGCAAGCACGCTGAGGACGATCACCGTGGCGACGGTCCAGGCGAGGTCGAGGCGATCGACGACCGAGGGCAGCTCCTCGAGGTAGTAGAGCTTCGCATCGAAGAGGCTCGTGCCGAGGACGGCCTCGACGCCGTGCACGGCGGCGGTCAGATTGTGCGCGAGGAGCACGCCGCCGACGACGCCGATGAGGAGCCCGAGGCCACCGATCGTGAGTCCCTGCAACACGAAGACGCCGATCAGGCTCCTCGGCGAGAGCCCGAGGGTCCTCAGGATCGCGATGTCGCCGCGCTTCTCGCGCACCAGCATCACGAGCGTCGCGATGATGTTGAAGGCGGCGACCGCGATCACGCACGAGAGGAGCACGAGCATGATCGACTTCGTGGTCGCGATCGAACGGAAGAAGTTCGAGTGCTGGCGCGTCCAGTCGCTGATGAAGAAGCCGCCGCCGAGGCCGACCGCGACCGCATGCACGATCCGCCCGGCGGCATAGGGCGCATCGACCCTGAGCCCGATCCCGGTCACGGTGGTGCCCATCCGGAATATCCGCGCCGCGTCCTCGAGGTTGACGATGGCGACGTTGCGGTCGAACTCGTAGAGGCCGGACTCGATCAGGCCGAGGACGTGCAGGCGCCGCATCCGGGGCACGACGCCGGCCGGCGTCGCGGTGCCGTGCGGGGCGGCGAGCACCACGCTTTCCCCGACCGCGACGTGCAGCTCCTCCGCGAGGTTCTTGCCGAGGAGGACGCCGTAGCTGCCCGCGGTGAGCGCGGCGAGGCCGCCCCTGTCGACGTGGGCGGCGAGGTTGCCGAGCTTCGCTTCCTCGGCGGGCAGGATGCCGCGGACGAGGACGCCGCCGACGTTCGTGCCGTGGGCGATGAGCGCGCGCTCCTCGATGAAGGGCGCGGTCGCGAGCACGTGCGGCTCGCGCGCGGCCTGCGCCGCGACCCCCTTCCAGTCATCGAGCGGGCCCTCGAGCCCGGTCAGGGTCGCGTGCGCGGTCACCGCGAGGATGCGCTCCTTGAGCTCGACGTCGAAGCCGTTCATCACGGCGAGCACGACGATCATCACGAGGACGCCGACCGCGACGCCGAGCGCGCACATCAGCGTGCTGAACGACAGGAAATGGTTGTCCGAGCGCGCGCGCAGGAAGCGCGCGGCGAGCCGCCACTCGAGTGCGATGCCGGCGCTCATTCGTAGCGGAGCGCGTCGGCGGGCTCGACGCGGGCGGCGCTCAGCGCCGGATAGACGGTGGCGAGGAGCGTGAGCGCGAGGCCGGTGACCGTCACCAGCACGACGTCGTGGAACTCGACGAACGAGGGGATCGCGGTGATGTAGTAGACATCCGCCGAGAAGATCTCGAAGTGGAAGAGCCGCTCGAGGAAGTGCGCGACCGCGCTCACGTTGAAGGCGAACGCGAGACCCGCGAGGGTGCCGAGGAGCGTCCCGAGCCAGCCGATCAGCGCGCCCTGGGCGAGGAAGATGGCGACGACACCCCGCGCCTCGAGCCCGAGCGTGCGCAGGATCGCGATGTCGTTGCGCTTGGCGCGAACGACCATCACGAGCGTCGCGACGATGTTGAAGGCCGCGACCGCGATCACGAGGCCGAGGATCAGCGTCATCATGGCCTTCTCGATCCTGATCGCGCGGAAGTAGCCCGAGTTCTCCTCGGTCCAGTCGCGCGCCCGGAGGCCGGGATCGAGTGCCGCGGCCGCCGCACGCGCGCGCGCCGGCGCCTCGAAGACGTTGGTGAACTTGAGTCTGAGCCCCGTCGGCCCCGCGACGCCGGCGAGCGCGGCGACGTCGGCGACGTTGCCGAGGGCAAGCTCGCCGTCGTGGTCCTCGAGGCCGACCTCGAAGATGCCGGCGACCGTGAAGACCCTGAGGCGCGGCTCGAGATCGCCGTCGCTCTCCCCGGCCGGCACCATCACGGTGACCTCGTCGCCGACGGTGACGCCGAGGTGAAAGGCCAGCGAGCGCCCGAGCACGAGGCGGTTGGCGCCAGGCCTGAGGTCCGTGAGCGCCCCCGACATCAGCGCCCCGCCGATGGTCGAGACCGACGGCTCGAGCGCGGGGTCGATGCCCCGAAGCGTCGCCGGGTTCATTTGCGAGCCGTGCGTCAGCAGCGCCTGCCGGTCGAGGAAGGGTGCCGCGCCCTGCACCCCGGCGAGCGCGCGCGCGCGGCTCGCGAGTGCGGCGCCGTCAAGCGGCGCGCCGTCCGCGCGACTCAGGGTCGCGTGCGCGGCGAGGCTCAGGAGCCGATCGCGCAGCTGTCCCTCGAAGCCGTTCATCACGGAGAGGATCAGGATGAGCACGGCGACCCCGAACGCGACGCCAAAGAGCGACAGCCAGGTGTTGAAGGAGACGAAATACCCGGCCTGGCGCGCGCGCGCGTAACGCGCCGCGATGAAGAGTTCGAGGGGGCGAAGCATGGCGTGATTAGACCATGGGGGCCCAGAAGTGCGAACCGCGTCATGATCCGGGCGCGAGTTCGGGTCCGGGCCTGCTTCGGGGAGCGGGTGCGGGTGCTATATTCCGGGCTCGGAGGAGCCACCATGACTGCAAAATCCAAGCATTCCCTGCGCCTCGCAGGTGCCGCCCTCGCCCTCGCGGGTTCGCTCGTCGCGGGCGCCGCGCTCGCCGACGATCCCGCACCGACCGGGCAGCCGGCGCGCGGCGAGCACATGCCGGCCGTGGAGCAGCACTTTGGAGCCCCGGTCACGCGCTACCCGGCCGTCGGGCAGCCCGCGATCACCCGCTGGGACTATCCGAACATGGTCGTCTATTTCGAGAACGACCTCGTGCTCCACACGGTCACGGTGAGCCCCTCGGGCTGACCGACCCGCGGGCGCACCCGGCGCCCGCCGTCAAGACGTTACGGGCGCCGTCGCGCCCGGTATCCTCGCGCATCTGAACCCGCGGTGGCATGCCCCGCGGGCGGCCCGCCTTTGCCCGCGAGATGGCTTTAGTCCCGGTGACCCCGACCCTCGATCCCCTCCTTCCGGATGCCGCCCGGCGCATCGTCCGCTGGGGCCAGCTCTACGGCTCGGCGCTCGCACTCGCGACCGTCGAGGCGGCGCGCGCGCACACCGGTCCCGTGCTCGCCATCGCCGCGAACGCCCGCGAAGCCGAGCGCTTCGCGGGCGAACTCGCCTTCTACGCCGATGCGGGGGTGAGCGTTCTCTCGCTCCCGGACTACGAGACGCTGCCCTACGACGTCTTCTCCCCGCACCCCGACATCACCTCGCAGCGTCTGGCGACGCTCGCGGCGCTGCCGACGCTCGCGCGCGGCATCGTCGTGGTCGCGGTCGATGCGCTCCTGCAGCGCCTGCCGCCCCCGACCTTCGTCGCCGCGCACACGCTGGTGCTGCGCGCCGGCACGCGCTTCGAGCTTGAGAACTTCCGCGCGCGGCTGACGGCCGCGGGCTACGCGAGCGTCACGCAGGTGATGGCACCGGGCGAGTTCGCGGTACGCGGCTCGCTGGTCGACCTGTACCCGATGGGCGCGGCGACGCCCTATCGGATCGATCTGTTCGACACCGACGTCGACAGCATCCGGACCTTCGATCCGGAGACGCAGCGCTCTGGCGAGAAGCTGCCGGAGATCCGCCTCTTGCCCGCGCGCGAGTTCACGATGACGCCGGAGGCGATCAAGGACTTCCGGCGCCGCTACCGCCAGCGCTTCGAGGGTGACGTCACGCGCTCGCAGGTCTACAAGAGCGTCAGCGAGGGGCTCCCGGTCGGCGGCATCGAGTACTACCTGCCGCTTTTCTTCGAGTCGCTGGCCGCGCTCACCGACTACCTGCCACCGACGACGCTCGTGCTCGATGCCTGCGGGCTCGACTCCGTGGCAGGCGGCGCGTGGGAGGACATCGTGGCGCGCCACGAGCAGCGCCGCCACGACATCGAGCGACCGCTGCTCGACCCGGCCGAGGTGTTCATGTCACCGGCGGAGATCGCCGAGCGCCTCGGCGGCTACGGGCAGGTGCGCGCGAGCGCGGTCAAGGTGGAACCCGTGGCCGCGGCCGACGAGGGCGTGCCCTTCCGCAACTTCCCGAGCGTCGCGCCGCCGGCGCTTCGCATCGATGCGCGCGCCGCGAAACCGGCGGGCGCCCTCCTCACCTTCCTCGATGGCTTTGCGGGCCGGGTGTTGATCGCGGCGGAGTCTGCCGGCCGGCGCGAGGTGCTGCTCGAGCTCCTGCACCGCGAGAACCGCTTCCCGGCCGCGCTCGAGGACTGGTCGTCCTTCATCGGCGGCGGCGACTCCTTCGCGATCACGGTGAGCTCGACGATCGCCGGCCTCGTGCTCCCGGACGCGGGTGTCACGCTGATCGCCGAGGAGCAGCTCTACGGCGAACGCGCGCGGCAGGAGCGCCGGCGGCGTCGTGCCGAGCGCGATCCCGAGCAGATCCTCCGCGATCTTCGGGATCTCACCGAGGGCGCGCCGGTCGTGCACGAGGACCACGGGGTCGGTCGTTACCGCGGCCTCAAGATCCTCGACGTCGACGGCCAGCCGCACGAGTTCCTGATCATCGAGTACGCGGACGGCGACAAGCTCTACGTGCCCGTGACGGCGCTCGCACGCGTCACGCGCTACACGGGTGCCCCGGCGGAGACGGCGCCGCTGCACAAGCTCGGGGGCGCAGAGTGGCAGAAGGCGCGGCGGCGCGCCGCCGAGCGCATTCGCGACGTCGCGGCGGAGCTCCTCGACCTCTACGCGCGCCGCGCCGCGCGCACCGGCACCGCGATGGTGCCATCGGCCCGCGACTACGCGAGCTTCGAGGCGGCCTTCCCGTTCGAGGAGACGCACGATCAGCTCGAGGCGATCGGCGCGGTGCTGAAGGACCTCGCGACCGCGAAGCCGATGGATCGCGTCGTGTGCGGTGACGTCGGTTTCGGGAAGACCGAGGTCGCTCTGCGGGCCGCGTTCGCCGCCGTGCAGGCCGGGAGGCAAGTGGCCGTGCTCGTGCCGACGACGCTCCTCGCGCAGCAGCACCACCAGACCTTCACCGACCGCTTCGCCGACTGGCCGGTGCGCATCGAAAGCCTGTCGCGCTTTCGCTCGGGCAAGGAGTCGAGCGCGGTGCTCGCGGGGCTGCGCGACGGCGGCATCGACATCGTGATCGCGACGCACCGCCTCCTGCAGGCCGGGGTCGCGTTCAAGAACCTGGGCCTGGTGATCATCGACGAGGAGCACCGCTTTGGCGTGCGCGACAAGGAGAAGCTGAAGGCGCTCAGGGCCGACGTCGACGTGCTGACGCTGACCGCGACGCCCATTCCGCGCACGCTCAACATGGCGATCGGGGGCCTGCGGGACCTGTCGCTGATCACGACCCCGCCAGCCGAGCGGCTCGCCGTGCAGACCTTCGTGCTCGAGTGGAACGCGGCGACCGTGCGCGAGGCGATCCTCCGGGAGATCCGCCGCGGCGGCCAGGTCTACTTCGTGCACAACGCGGTCGAGTCAATCGAGCGGCGCGCGGCCGAGATCCGCGCCCTGGTCCCGGAAGCGGATGTCCGCGTCGGCCACGGGCAGATGCGCGAGCGTGAGCTCGAGCGACTGATGCTCGATTTCTACCACCGGCGCTTCAACGTGCTCCTCTGCACGACCATCATCGAGAGCGGCATCGACGTGCCGACCGCGAACACGATGGTGATCGACCGCGCCGATCGCTTCGGCCTCGCGCAGCTCCACCAGCTGCGCGGCCGCGTCGGGCGCTCGCACCACCGCGCGTTCGCGTACCTGATCGCACCGCCCAAGGCCGCGCTGTCCGGCGACGCGGGCAAGCGCCTCGAGGCGATCGAGTCGCTCGAGGACCTCGGCGCCGGTTTCGCGCTCGCGACCCACGACCTCGAGATCCGGGGTGCGGGCGAACTCCTCGGCGATGAGCAGAGCGGCCAGATCTCCGAGATCGGCTTCAGCCTCTACCTCGATCTCCTCGGCCGTGCGGTCGAGGCGCTCAAGTCCGGGCGCGAGCCCGACCTCGAGAAGCCGCTGCACGCGGGTCCGGAGATCGACCTGCACATCCCGGCGCTCATCCCGGCGGATTACATGCCGGACGTGCACCTGAGGCTCGTGCTCTACAAGCGCATCGCCGCGGCGGCCGACGAGGAGGCCATCGCCGAGCTCGAGGCCGAGCTCATCGATCGCTTCGGGCCGCTCGCGCTCGCGACGCAGAACCTGTTCAGGATCACGCGGCTCAAGCTGCGGTGCCTCGCGCTCGGCCTCACGCGCCTCGACGTCGGTCCGCTCGGTGGCCTCGTCGAGTTTGGCCTCGAGCACACGGTCGATCCCGCGCGGGTGCTGAAGCTCGTGCAGAAGGAACCGAAGAGCTACCGCCTCGAGGGTCCGCAGCGCGTGCGTTTCACGCGCAGGAGCGACTCCGACGCCGCCAAGCTCGCGACCGCGACGGCGCTCCTGACGGCACTCGGCGCACCCTGATGCGCTACACTCGCGGCATGCGTTCCCCGCGTTGGTCCCGTCGCGACGCCCTGCTCGGTCTCGCCGCCTGCGGGCTCGCGCCGCGGGCGTTCGCCGATCCCCCGCCGCCGCCCGGCAGCGCCCGCTACCTCGTCGAGCTCATCGTGTTCAAGCAGCCGGGAGCCTGGCCTGCGGCGACACCGGCGGCGGCGGTCACGGCCGCCTCGAGCATCGCCGGGCGCGTGATCGCGCTTCCGGACGCCGACTGGCAGCTCGGCGCGACCGAGGCGCAGCTCGCGAGGAACGGGTTCACGGTGCTCGCGCACACGGCCTGGGCCGCCATCGTCCCGGCGAACGGTCGCACCACCGCCCGCCTCGAGGACGTGCTGCCCGCGAACGCGCCGGTCGCGGGCGCGGTGGCGCTGCAGCGCGGGCAGTACCTCTTTCTCGGCGTCGAGATCGACTACCGGCCGACGGACCCGGCGGTGCCGCCCGGCACCGTGTACTCGATCCGCGAGAAGCGCCGCGTGAAGTTCAACGAGAAGCACTACTTCGACCATCCGGCGATCGGCGCGATCGCAACCGTGGTCGTGCCGCGCGGCACCCCGGCGGACGCCGAGTAGCGCTCCTCAGTCGCCCGCGAGTTCCTCGACGGCGACACGATTGCGGCCCGCGAGGCGGGCGGCCTCGAGCGCGCGATGACCGGCGCTCATCATCTGCTCCGGGGTTGAATGCGGCCCTGGCGTCATCTGCGCGACCCCGACGCTCACCGTGACCACCCGCGCGACTGGCGAGTGCGGGTGATGCATGTGCAGCTCCCGGACGCGCGCCGCGAGTCCCTCGCCGTGGCGGCGCGCCTGCTCGAGGTCCATGCCCGTCGAGAAGCCGATGAAGCGGCCGCCCTCCACGCGCGCGATCAGGTCGCTCGCGCGCCTCAGCCCCGCCGAGAGCGCACGGCCGACGCGGCGGATGACCGAGTCGCCGGCGAGCCGGCCGAACGTGCCGTTGTAGCGCTCGAGCGCATCGACGTCGGCGACGTACACGGTCAGCGCCTTGCCCTCGCGCTGCGCGATCGCAAAATCCCGGCGCATGAACTCGTGGAAGTATTCGGCGTGCCGAAGGCCCGTCAGGCGATCGTCGCGCTGCAAGGGCGCGCGCACCACGGGCGCGGGCTCGGCGGCCGCGACCTCGCTGACCGGCTGGTGGAAGCTGACGTAGTGCGTGAGCACGGCCTCGTCGTTGCGCATCGGCTCGAAGCGCACGTCGATCCGGGTGACGCCGCCCGCGGGCGAGGCGATCGTCGCGCGCACCGTGAAAGACTCGCCGCGCTCGAACCGG
>CAYNCY010000055.1:0-12816 GCA_964395195.1 uncultured Steroidobacteraceae bacterium | reverse complement strand
GCCGCCGCAGGCGGCGACCCGGGTCGGTATGTTGTGTCAGCAGCACAGTGCCTCCGTATTCGCGAGCGAAATCGCGAAGAGAGTGGCGCGAGGCCAAGCCGCGCGCAAGCTCAAAAGTCCGCCCGCCGCCTCCGAGTGGGACGGCGGTGCCCGCCGCGACGATCCAGCCACGCGCGGCACGAGTGTCGCGAGCGAGAGCGCGACTGCCGCGACGGCAATCCGGCTGCTGATCCCTGCGCTAGTCATCGCTTCCCCACGCGCCGTTCCTGTCGAGCGCCGCGCCTTGCGTCCGGCGCAGGGCGCGGTCGGCGTCACATCGTCAGCGGACCGACTCCACTGTCCGCCGGACGGGCGGCCACGGGTACGGAGGCCGCCCGTCGCCCCACAGACCCCTATTCGAGGTCGGGGTACGGACCCTTGCCCTGCTCCGCGATGAAGCGGTCGATTCGCGCCTCCAGCACTGGCATGGGCACGGAGCCGAGCTCGAGAACGGTGTCGTGGAACGCTCTGAGATTGAATTTGGCGCCGAGGGCCTGCTCGGCCTTCGCGCGTGCCTTCTCGATCGTCATCTCGCCGAGATAGTAGGAGAGCGCCTGCGCGGGCCAGGCGATGTAGCGATCGACCTCGGTTTCAATTTCGTGGTCCGCGAGGGCCGTGTTGTCATGCAGGAACTGCTGCGCCTGCTCGCGAGTCCAGCCCTTGGCGTGGACGCCCGTATCGACGACGAGCCGCGCGGCGCGCCACATCTGGTAGGTGAGCATTCCGAAGCGCGAGTATGGCGTCTCGTACATGCCCATTTCGACGCCGAGCTTCTCGCAATAGAGCGCCCACCCTTCACCGTACGCCGAGATATAGACCTTCTGCCGGAATTCCGGCTGGTCCTTGTGCTCGAGCGCGATGGACATCTGGAACGCATGACCCGGTGCCGACTCGTGCAGCGTGAGTGCCGTTTGCACGTACAGCGGCCGCGATGGCAGGTCGTACGTATTCACCAGGTAAATTCCGGGCCCGCCGCGACCACCCGTATAGAACGGCGCGAGGTCGGCTGGAACCGGCTTGATCGCAAAGCGCGAGCGGGGCAGATAGCCAAAGTAGTCCTTGGCCTTGCCGTCGAACTCCTTCGCGATCCAGGCGGCGCGCATCAGGAGCTCCTCCGCCGTCTGTGCGTAGAACTGCGGGTCGGTTCTGAGGAAATGCAGGAACGCCGGGAATTCGCCGCTGAATCCCGTCTCGTGCATCACGTTCAGCATTTCCGCATGGATCTTCTTGACCTCGAGCTGCCCGATCTCGTGGATCTGGTCGGGTGTCAGATCCAGGGTCGTGAATTCCTTGATCTTCGCCTGGTAGTACGCCTTGCCGTCGGGCAGGTCTTCAGCGGCCAGGGTCTTGCGGACGCCCGGCAGGTACTTGCCGCGCATGAAGGCCAGCAACGCCGCGTGGGCGGGAACGACCGACCTGCGGATCGCCTCGGCGCCCGCGGCGCGCAATTGCGCCTGCTGGGCGGCGGGAATTGTCGCCGGCATGTTCTTGAACGGAGCGTAGAACGGGTTTTCCTCGGCAGTCGTCGGCTCGGTGATATTGGTGATCGATCGATCACGGCCGATCAGCGTGACGGCGGGCGGCGTGAAGCCACGTGCGAGGCCCGCAGTCATGTTGTCCGTCTGCTCGGCGAAGAAGCGCGGAAACTCGTTGAGCTGGCTCGTGTACCTCGTGTAGTCCTGCGGCGTATGAAAGGTCTTGCGCGCGGTGCTCACGAGACTCGACCAGAACGAGGAGTCCGCATTCAACGGCTTCTCGTAGTCCTTGAATTTCTGGCTGTTGATCAGCGCCTCGATCTGCGCGCGGTAGATCGCGTAGTTGATCACCTGCTCGGGGGAGAGCTGGGCGGTCGGGATCGCCTTCAGCTGCGCGAGGACGTCGTTCCAGCACCCGAGCCGCATCTCCTGGGTCTTGAGGTCGACGTGCGGCAGGTGCGCGCTGATCTCGGCCGTTTCGTCGTCCTCTTCGTCCCCCCGGAACTCGGCGGCACGCCACGCCCACTCCTGCGTGTAAAGCGCACGAAAACGGACGTCCACCGGATTCTCGGCGGCATGAGCCGGGGCGGCAGCCGCTTTAGTTGGCACAGAACACGGCGCCGCGAGGGCGGCGGTCCCGGGCACGACGGCGATCAGCAGGCTGACCCCAAGCGCGCGTGCGCAACCGGTCCACGGCGAGGCTGGAAGTCGGATCATGGTGTACACCTGCAGTGTGCGGTCCCGTCGCGGCGGCTCGGCAACGCTCGACGCCGCAGCGACGACTTGGCCTTTAGTTCTGGGTGACTTTGGGCGTGCCCTCAGTCGATCACAGCATGCGATGATTAGCAGCCTTTGTCGCGCTCATCAAGTCACCGCTCCCGCACACCGTAGTCGAGAGTTCCGCAGGCGCTTGCGGAGCGCGCGGGGAGTGTGGCTGTATGACGCCAACGCAAGGGCGCCTGGGTCCCTGACGCACAGCAGCGTAACGAACCACGCCCGGACGATCCGATGACGCCAGCCTATCGGCAGATTGCAGTAGCCCTCTCGGTCGCCCTCGGCTCGGCTTGCGCCGTTGCTGACGATGCCCCAGTCGTGGTCACCGCCACGCGTGAACCGCAATCGAGCGCCGACTTGCCGGTTTCGGTCGATCGTATCGATGGCGCCACGATTTCGAGCGGCCAGCTCAAGGTGAACCTGTCCGAGACGCTCGACCAGGTGCCCGGCGTCGTTGCGCAAAACCGCCAGAACTACGCCCAGGACCTGCAGCTGTCGATACGCGGGTTCGGAGCGCGCTCGAGTTTCGGCGTGCGCGGCGTCCGGCTCTATGCCGACGGCATTCCGGGAACGATGCCGGACGGTCAGGGCCAGTTCTCGCACTTCGACTTGGGTTCCGCCGAGCGGATCGAGATCCTGCGTGGGCCTTTTTCGGCGCTCTACGGCAACTCTTCGGGTGGCGTCATCTCCATCTTCACGGAGAGTGGCGGTCCGGGCGACACAATCGAGGGCAGCGTTGCCGCCGGCAGCCTTGGCCTTGAGCGTTATGCGCTCAAGGCGGATGGCGCGGACGGAGGCTTCGGCTACGTCGTAGACGTCAGCCGCTTCACGCTCGATGGCTACCGGGACCACAGCTCGGCCGAGCGCAACACGTTCAACACCAAGCTGAGCTTCGATCTGAGTGCTCAGACCAAGCTGACGCTCGTCGGAAACGCGGTCGAGACGCCCTTCGTGCAGGACGCGCTCGGTCTCACGCGCACGCAATGGCTCGCGGATCCCGAGCAGGCTGGCACGAACGCGCTTGCGTACAACACGCGTAAATCACTCGGCCAGCAGCAGGTGGGCGCGAGCCTCTCCTCCGCGCTCGGCGACAATGCCGAAATTGTCGCCACGACCTATGGCGGTCACCGCAAGACGGTCCAGTACCAGGCGATTCTCACCTCGGCGGAGATAGCCCGCGCCACCCACCCGGGTGGAGTGATTGATCTCGCGCGCGACTACTGGGGCGCCGACCTGCACGGCACCGTGCGTTCGAACGGCGCCGCCGGCGCTCTGACACTGACCGGAGGGTTCAGCTACGACGCGCTCGACGAAGCGCGCCGCGGCTACCTCAACTTCGTCGGTACGACCCTCGGTGTCGAAGGCGCCCTTCGCCGCGACGAGGCCAATCGCGTCCATGATCTCGATGAGTACCTCGAGTTGCAGTGGGAACCGGGCGCTCGCTGGCATGCAATCGCCGGCGTCCGGAACAGCCTTGTCGATGTGAGTTCAACCAACCTGCTGGCGACCGGCGTCGGCTCGCCGCTCACGGGCGTACGGTATGCGGCGACAAGTCCGGTTGCCGGGATCACGTTCCGCGCAGCACCCGACGTCAATGCCTACGCCTCCTACGGCAAGGGTTTCGAAACTCCGACGCTGAACGACCTTGCGTACCGCTCGACCGATGGCAGCCTGCCGGGGCTCAACCTCGGGCTTAAACCCGCGCGCAGCGACAACTACGAAGTTGGGCTCAAGGCGCGCGAGGGAGCCCTCGCGGGAACCCTCGCGGCGTTTTACGTGAACACGCGGAACGAACTCGCGGTCGCCACGAACTCCGGCGGCCGGTCGGTCTACCAGAACATCGACGGAACGCACCGCACCGGCGCGGAGCTGGGGCTTGATGTCCGACCGGAAGGCCACTGGAGCGGACGCATCGCGTATACGTACCTGCGCGCAGTCACGACGTCGGCTTACCGGACGTGCGTTGGCATTCCCTGCATCCCGCTCACGATTCCGGAAGGGAACCGGCTCCCGGCCGTTCCCGCCAACTCGGTGTACACGGGACTAACCTGGCAGCAGGCGCCCGACGCATTCTCGGTGACGGCCGAACTGATCGGTCGCGCGCAGATCTACTTCGACGATCGCAATAGCGATGCGGCTCCGGGCTACTGGGTCGCGAATCTCCACGCAACGACGGTTCAGCGGATGGGTCGCTGGCGTCTGAGCGAATCCGCACGGATTGAAAACGTCGGCGACCGGCGCTACGCCGGAACGGTCATCGTCAACGAGAGCAATTCCCGCTTCCTGGAGCCCGCGCCCGGGCGCACGTTCTACGTGGGCGTCACGGCGTCATTCGGCGGGCCTTGACCTGCCGCCGCTGGCGACCGGCTTCGCCGGCACCAGCGATGCCGCGGTTACGGGCGAACCACCGCGGTCTCGTGCTCGAACTTGATATTCAGTTTCGGTAGCCCGAGCCGCGCCGTCTGCTGGACGATCTGCTGGATTATCGCCTCCGAAGCAGGTCCCGCCTGGACGAGGCGCGGAATGCCGCTCGTCAGAAGCCGGCTGCCGTAGCCCTCCTGGACAGGACGGAGCACGACGGCGGCGAGCTGGTTGTGCTCAAAGCGGCATTCGGCGATTACGCTTTCGAACGTGAATGCATGTGCGAATGCGACCTTGTTGAGCGGCGCAGTCAGGTCGTATTCGGTTGCCTTTCCGGGCTCCAGCCACGCGCGCTCCAGCAGCGGCCGATTGCTCTGAAAGAGATCGTGCGACAGCAGTTCCTGCACGTCGCTCCAGAAGAAATTTCCGAGGCCGTAGAAAATGGGTCGATAGCCGCGTGCCGCCGACTTGTAGATTTCCATCGGCCCAAGGTTGTGGTTGCCGGTCGCGACGAAGACATCAGCCCCTGCATCGATCGCGCCGTGGGCGAGTTCCTTGAGAAATCGTCCGGCCCCGCGCGGCGCATCGTCGTCATCGCAGCCCGTGGCGCACTCGTGCGAATGGATGGAGACAACCACGAAATCGGCGTTCTCGCGCGCCGCCCGGATACTCTGGTAGATCTCAAGGAGATCCTCCGGATCCATCGCGTATTCGTATTCGAAGGACGCTCCGCGTCGGAATTGCTTCTCGAAGATGGACAGCTCGGCCGGATCCTCATGGCAGGTCTTGCCGTAGAGCGTGCAATTGAGGTTCGCGAGGGACTTCATTGCGGCGTCGGGGAGCGCGATCGTCAGGCTGAGGTGCAAGGCGTTGACGCCGGCACGACCCGGGGTCGCTCCCTGGTCGGGGAGGGAATCGGTGGTCGGCCGGAACGTCGATGCCAGCGACACGAGCGCAACCCGTCCCGAGGGGGTTTCGAGGTACCGCGGCGCTCGGGCGAGCCCCCGGTTCTCGCCAACGCCCGCGTGGACGATCCCGGCATCGTCGAGCCAGCGGCTCGTCTCGCGCATTCCTTCGATGCCCCAGTCGAGAGCGTGGTTGTTGGCGCGGGACACGATGGCAAAACCCATTGCGCGCAGGTCCCGCGCGACTCCGGGTACCGCCGCGTTGGTCCAGTCGCCATCCCACGAATAGGGCGAGCCGGTGAAGTTCCGGACATCGAATATGGCCGTCTCCATGTTTCCGTACATGACGGTCATCGACTTCAGCACGTCGATAACGCCCCGGAATTCCGGGATGGAACCGGCGTACTGGGACAGCGGGCGCGAGATGATGAGATCTCCGACCGCACCGAACGTAAAGCCGTCCGGCACGTTTGTCCGCAATTCCTGCTCCACGGGTCGCCGCGCGTCGAACGCACTCGCGTTTCGAACGCCGGGATCGCCTGGGGAGGCGGCGCGCTGCTCCGCCGGAGCGACAGAGCCGATCAGCGTCAGCGCGGCGAGCGCCACGGCCAGTCGCAGACTCCTCGGATTTTTCAAGGCAACGCTCCAGCGGCAACGGTTACGCGTTGCTACGATAGCGCACGCGCGAAGCGAGCCGGAAGACCACAGCGTCCGACCGATCGACACGCGCGATCGGGCCTTCCGAAAGGGGCGGGGGGATCAGGAGGTACCATTGCGGCCCGGCGCAGAGCCCGTCCTTCCACCTGAGCAAACGAGGATGAATGTGAAGTCCGACGGTCCGATGTCTGGTTGGCGGCGAGCACCTGCGTACTCCCTGCGGGCTTGGGTGGTAGCGGCGGTGCTCGCACTTGGGTCCGCACCCGCGGGTGCGGTCGAGCACTATCGCCATTTCGTCGACGGCAACACGCGCTCGAAGACGCCGGGCCCCGTATCGGGAGGCCTGCTACTCATGGGTGGTGGCGATGGTAACTACCCGGCGCTTCGCTGGTTCGTCGCGAAGGCCGGCCACGGTCACGTGGTTGTGCTCCGGGCGTCGGAGACGACGGATGTCGCTGACGACTTCTTCTGGGGCGCGGGCAACGTGGCGTCCGTGGAGACTTTCGTATTCGACGCGCGCTCGGAGTCCGACGAACCACGGATGCTCGACAGCCTTGCGCGCGCCGACGGGATATTCATCGCCGGTGGCGACCAGGCACGGTACGTGCGCTTCTGGAAGGGCACGCCGGTTGCGCGCGCGCTCGATGCCCACGTCCAGGCGGGCAAACCACTCGGCGGCACGAGCGCCGGTCTCGCGATGCTCGGACAGTACCTGTACGGTGCGATGGACAATGGAAGTGTCTCCGCGGCGGAGGCGCTTGCCGATCCGCTCGGCCCCGCGGTGACGATCGAGACGGACTTCCTGCATCTCGCGCTGCTCAAGGGGGTCATTACCGACACGCATGTGGAAGTCCGCCATCGACTGGGCCGGCTGTTCGCGTTCCTCGTCAAGGCCGAAACGCTGGGTGGACCGCAGGCGCCAGTGCGCGGCCTCGGGGTGGACGAAGCGGCTGCCGTCGCCGTCGAGAGCGATGGAACGGCCCGAGTGTTCGCGACGAACCGTTCGGCCGTCGCGTCGCTCGTCCAAGGCGGGATCGAGGACGTCCAGGTCGCTGGTCGGCCGCTAACCGTCAGACGCATCCACGTGACAGGTATCGGCGTCGAATCCCGGCTCGACCTCATCCACAACACGGTCGAGCGGCCTGCGTTCGAGCGCGATTACACGATCGAAGCCGGGCACCTTCGGTTGCTCGAGCCCTGAGGTCACTGCGCGGACGCGCAGTGGCCGGGCGTCAGCTGTGCGCGAACTTCCAGTAAAGCTCGCGCGCCTTGGTATAGAAGGGTCCCGGCGTCAGCGCACGATCGTCGATGCGGGTCACCGGCGCCACCTTGGCGAAGTTTCCGCAGCTCCAGATTTCATCGGCCTGGAGGAAATCCTCGTACCGAAGGACGGTCTCCTCGACGCGAACTCCGTCGCCGCGCAAGAGCCCGATCACGCGCTGCCGCGTGATTCCATTGAGGAACGTGCCATTCGGGGCCGGTGTCATCACGACGCCCTTCCGGGCCATGAAAATGTTCGCGGACGCGAGCTCCGCCACGTTGCCGAGCAGGTCCCGCAGCAGACAGTTGTCGAATCCACGGCTTGCCGCCTCGACCATCGCCCGCGCGTTGTTGGGGTACAGGCATCCGGCCTTGGCATCGACCGGCATGGTTTCGATCGACGGCCGCCGGAACGGCGATAGCGTGATGGACACCTTGCCCGGCACCGGCATGGCCGCCTCGTACATGGTGAGGCACCAGCGCGTCGATGCGGGGTCCACCGGGAGGGCGAGTGCGCTGCCGTTCTCCGCCCAGTACATCGGGCGGATATAGAGCTCGGGTTTCGGCCCGAAGCGCTTGAGCCCGTCGCGTACGAGATCGAGCCAGCGACTCACAGCGACGGACGGGTTCAGCCCGAACTTGCGCGCGGAGTCATTGACGCGCTCGCAATGCCGATCGAGATCGGGAGTTACACCTTCAAACGCGCGTGCACCATCGAACACCGAGGAGCCGAGCCACACCGCGTGCGTCCGGGGGCCGAACATCGGCACGTTACCCTCGTGCCAGGCGTCGGTATAGAAGGTCCACGTCGGTGAAGGCGTTGCGGGGTGGGTCATGATGCTCACGAGACAGTGCGGGGGGGGTGGGCTCACAAGTTTAACGCAGGATCGCGCCGGGGCGGGCGCGACTGCCGTGAGACGCCCCCGGTGTCGTGTCGAACGCTCAAGGACTGCGGCGGTCGCCAAGCACCGCCGGGTACAGGCGCCGCCAGAAGCCGCAGTGGTGTGCCGCGTCGGCATTGAACGGCCGGACGTGACCGGGCTCGAACCGCATCACCGCACGCGCGGATACGAAACGTGGCCAGTGGGGGAGCGCAACGGGCGAAGGTTGTCCCGTCCGCGCGAAAGCCGCCCAGTACTCGCTCATCTGGTCGGCAAGGCGTTGTGCTGCCGGCGCGAGGTCCGGCCCGTCGACCTTGTACGTGTGGGAGATGTGCGGAAACTGATAGGGCAGCTCCGCCGCATGGACGGCGCCGAGTTCGAATCCGGGATCCGGCATCTCCGGTGGCGCATCGCGATCGGCGAACTCGTACTCGAACACCGGGACGAAGCGCGCCGCGAGTTCCGCGGTTCGCAGGTACAGGCAGTTGCTGAGTCCACCACCCGGCATGTAGTCGGACATCGCCGTTCCCAGCGCCGAGGGTGCCGAGCTGTAGTTTGCTGCGGGGTACTCCGCGAGCACCTCCGGGGCCTGGTCGCCGTAGATCGCCTTAAGCTTGTCGGCGTAGTTCGCCGTCGTGACGCCGTGGCCGGCCGCGACGTCGTAGCCGACGTACAGGCGCATCTCGTCCCGATTCCCCCCGTTCAGGATCGGAACGCGGACGAATTTTCCGCTGGCAAGGGCGACGCTACCGCCCATCGGCAACGCGCGCGTGCCCGTCGTCGGTGCGTAGGCGAGGAGCTCGCCGGCACCGGCGGTGGTCGCTGCATCGAGCAACTCCGCGACGGATTTCGAGCGCAGGCAGCCGAGAGCCGTCGTCGGCTCGGCGCAGCCGACGAGCGCGGCTACGCGGACGCCGATGGCATTTGCCTCAACCGCCGTGCGCAGTGGGACGACGCAGGCCGCACTCTGCACGACGGCCTTCCGGAAGAGCCCCGCGGCCTCTGCCGGTGCGAACAGCTGCATGCACACGCTGGCCGCCCCGGCCGACTCACCGGCGATCGTCACGTTGCGCGGATCGCCACCGAACGCGCGGATGTTCCTCTGTACCCAGCGCAGCGCGGCGCGCTGATCCTCGAGCGCGTAGCCGCCGTTGTAGTCCGGTGCGAACGCCGGATGCGGCATGAAGCCGAACACGCCCAGGCGGTAGTTGATCGAAACGACCACCATGTCGCCGCGCCGGGCGAGATAGTCGAGCGGGTAAAGGTTGCTCGAGCCACCGATGAAGGCGCCGCCATGAATCCAGACGAACACCGGCCGCTTGCCGCCCGTTCTCGCCGTCGCGGTCGGAACGGTCACGTTCAGGTACAGGCAGTCCTCGTCATCGCTCGCGTCCGTCAGTCCGTAGCGAGACGGCTGCGGACAGGCGCTGCGGTAACGCGTCGCGTCGAGCTCACCGCGCCACGGTCGGGCCGCGACCGGGACCTCCCAGCGCAACGCTCCAAGCGGAGGTGCGGCGAACGGGATGCCTTTGAATTCCCGGACGCGGTCTCCCAACTGACCACGGACGGCACCGTTGTCAGTCAGGACGACGAGCGACTCGCGGGGACGCGTGGCCGCAGGAGCGGCATCAGCCGTTGGCTCTGCCACTGCCGTCAGCGCAAGCAGGATGCATGCGAGGGCTATCGGCGGTCGTCGATTGATCATTGGGTTCTCGAGTTCGAAGCCTGTCGAGTGGCCTCGATACAGACGGCCCTGCGAGCGACTCGAAGTCGGCGTCAGGCCTTCGTTGGTGTCTTGATCGTCACGTAGATGAATGTCTCGCCAGGATGCGGTGCAACCCGGTGAGGAAGACCCGCCGCAATGAGGAGGACATCGCCCGGGCCCAGCTCGTAGGCCTCGCCGCCGGTGACTTCGCCACCGCGCCATTCCGTCGGTCGGATCTCGTGGTTGCCTCTCACGAGGCCACCGACGATCACCGTCGCGTGCCCGCTTTCAACCACGAAGATGTCGTTGATCGCCGTGTGAACCTCGAACTCGCCGATCCGGTCCCGCCGAATGATCAGCGTCGTCGCGCTCGGGTCCGTGGCCAGCTCCCGCAGAAGAATGCCATTCTCGGGATGACCGGCACCCGAGGCGAGTTCCGCCGAGGAGAAATACTGGCCGTGGCCGGCCTTGTCATCGCCGAGTGATGACGCGCCGATCGCCAGGACTGGTAACACCGAGAAGCATGCCGTCACGCGAAGTCGCCGCAAGCGGTTCATCGCACTGTCCTCCTGTCGTTTGATTGCACCGGCCTTCAGGCCGTGCGTAGCGTGCTGCCGGGTTGGTTCATGAAGCCGGATCAGGGGTTACTGACGACGTTCAAGATCGCGAGCGTCATTGCTTCGACGCCCATGCGGATTGTCGGCTCCGGAACCGGGGCGAAGTACGGGGAATGGTTTGCAGGTACCGGTGTGCCATTCGCGTGTGCCTTGGTGAGCATCGCGGGATCGAGTCCGTCGAGGGAGAAATAGGTCGAGGGAACTCCGGCAATGATGAAGCGGGAATAGTCCTCGCTGGCGGCGCCTGGCGCCGCGTCGGGCTCGGCATGCGCGCCGAATGCGGTTTTGAACACCGCCGCCGTTCGTTCCGTCAACGCAGTGTCGTTGACGATCGCTATTCCACCCGCCTTGATCGTCAGATCCGGAGCCGGCGCATCGGCCATCGCTGCGACTGCCCGGGCGGTCCGGTCGATTCCCACGGCGAGCTTGGCTCGCACCGTCGCATCGTAGCTGCGGATCGTTCCGCGCAGCCGTGCGGTGTCAGGGATCACGTTGCCCGCATTGCCGGCCTCGAGCGCGCCGACCGATATCACGCCGAACGCGGCGGGGTCCTTCTCCCGGCTGACGATGCTTTGCACGTCAACGGTGAACCGGGCGGCCTCGAGCACCGGATCAATCGTGAGGTTCGGCATTGCGCCGTGCCCGCCGCGCCCGTGGAACACGATCTCGAAGGCGTCTGAGTTCGAGCTGATCACGCCCGCCCGATACCCAACGTGATCGTAGGCCTCGGGTCCGACATGCAGCGCAAATCCGAAATCCGGTTTCGGGAATCGGGTGAAAAGTCCGTCGTCGAGCATTGCCTTGGCGCCTGAGACCAGCTCCTCGGCCGGCTGGCCGATGAACATCAGGGTGCCCTGCCAGCGTGCCTTGAGCTCAACCAGCTCGCGCGCCGTGCCCACCCACACGGCCATGTGGATGTCGTGGCCGCACATGTGCGCGACGTAGGTTTCGTGGCCGTTGACGGTCTGCTTATCGGTGCTCGCGTACGGAAGGCCCGTGAGCTCCTGCAGCGGCAGTGCGTCGAGTTCGGTCCGGACCAGGATAGTCGGGCCCGCGCCGTTGTGGAGGATCGCGACGATTCCGGTCTTGCCAACGCCCTCCGTGACGGTGAATCCAAGTGCGCGCATCTCTTTCGCGAGCCGAGCGGCAGTCGCCGTTTCCTGGTACCCCACCTCCGGGTGCCGGTGAAGGTCCTTGTAGAGTGCATCCAGCCGCGGATAATCCGCGTCGAGTTTGCGTTCGATGGCACTCTTGGCGGCATCAACGTCGAGGTCCGCGACGGCGGCAGGGGCCGCCAGCGCGAGAAGCAGAGTCGCGGCACTCGAGACGATCCATGGGAAAGGTTTCATCGAAGCTCCGGGCAGTAGTTGCTGAACAACTGTAGCCCAGATTGCAGAGGGTCGACCGACCGGCGCGATCGGTGAACGCTTCGGCTCAGGGTCGGTGCGGGCCGAGCCCAGAGACTGCGACGGTGCGCCCGCATTGAACGGCGTACCGCAGATAATGCTGCGCCGCCAACATCAGGCTCGAGAGGAGTGCGACGTGCCGACAAACCCCGGAGTTCGACGGTGGGTTGGGTGCTTGGTGCTGGTGTATGCCGCCGGACTTGCGCTCGGTAAACCGTGTACGGCGGCCGAGCTGACGGGCGGCGCCCGCGAATCGGACGCCGAAGTGAGTGCGCTGCTGCGTCGTCAGACGCAAGCACTCCTCGATGCGATTGCGCCGGGCGATGTCGCTGTCTGGGACCGCCTGCTCGATCCGCTAGCCATCCAGGTTGACGAAAATGACGTCGTGCGTGGAAAGGCGCAGGTCCTCGCGGAGCTCATGCCACTGGGGCCGGGGCTTGTTGGGAGCCTGGCTGTCGGGGATTTTCGCATGGCGCGACGGGGTGATGTGGCCATCGTCAGCCACGAAGACAATGAATACCTGGACTACCACGGCCAGGTGATCCGCAGTCGGTTTCGCATGACGGATACCTGGGTGCGCACGCCGGCTGGGTGGCGGCAACTCGGATCGCAGGTACTCGCGGTCCTGCAGGACCCGCCCAGCGTCGTGCTGAGTCACGCGCGTCTGTGCGCCTACGCGGGGC
The DNA here is from genome assembly GCA_964395195.1 of uncultured Steroidobacteraceae bacterium. Classification (GTDB taxonomy): domain Bacteria; phylum Pseudomonadota; class Gammaproteobacteria; order Steroidobacterales; family Steroidobacteraceae; genus CAIKZZ01. Next base: position 53 of record CAYNCY010000055.1, on the reverse strand, counting down.
AGTACGAGCTCACGCACGAGCTGACCGGCACCATCCGCTGCGACGACTCGTCG
>CAYNCY010000054.1:0-13041 GCA_964395195.1 uncultured Steroidobacteraceae bacterium | reverse complement strand
GACTTCCGGGACGGGACACCTGCCCGTCCGCCCGACACATATATATGTGTGCCGGCAGCCGCCGGGGACGACCCGGGGTCCGCCCGCCGGGGTTGGCTCAGGGCGCAGGCTCGCTGATCTTCGTCGCCTGCCAGGCAATTGCCTGCCACCGACCGTCACGCTTCAGGAACGTGCCCGTGTTCCGGTAGTGCGAATTCTCGACGGACTTGTCGGGGTGCACGGTGTGCCCCTCGAGGCGAAACGCAACGACCGCCGTGTCCCCGTACTCGTGGACCTTGATGTCCTCGGCGGAGAAGGTGCTGGTCCCGTCGTTGGCGCGCACCTGGATGTTCTTGAGGATCTCGGGCTTCGTCACGACGATCCCGGACGAACGCGTGTAGATGACATCGTCCGCAAAGAAGCGCTCGAACGTCGCCCGATCGCTGCGCCCGGCCGCGTCGAGAAACTCCCGCAGCAACTTGGTGAGCTGCAGGGCCGTCGGCGACTCCGCCGGTGCCGCTGCGGCGGCAGCCGACATCACCATGAGGACCACCGCAAATGCGCGCTTCAGGTTCATCGATGCCACCCTCCGGGTTCGGACGTTCGTGCGGACAGCACCGCACGCGGCGGCGAGCGGAGCGCGATCGATCCTAAGCCAAGCCCCGGCGGACTGCCACCGGGGGGATCGAGACGCCCCGTCGATCAGCGTGCTCAAGCGGGGATGACGGCGGTCCCTTCGATCTCGACCTGGGCCCGACTCTCCATCAGCGCGACGACCTGCACGACGGACATCGCGGGGAAGTGCTTGCCGAGCACCTCGCGGTAGGCCGCGCCGACCTCGCGGACGTTGGCGAGGTAGTTGTCGCGACTCGTCACGTACCACGTGAGCCTGACGAGATGCTCTGGCCGGGCACCGGCCTCGGCGAGCACGGTGACGACGTTCTGAAGGGTCTGGCGTACCTGGTCGACGAAGTTGTCGCTCGTGAACTGGCACTTTGCGTTCCAGCCGATCTGCCCGGAGACGAATACCTGCCGTCCGGAGGCCGCCATGCCGTTCGCGTAGCCCCGCGGGCGCGCCCAATCCGTCGGTTGCAGCACCTGGTGCGTCATCGTGAATCACCCACAGCAGTCATTTGAGCAGTTCCCGCGCAATGATGAGTTTCTGGACCTCGGTCGCGCCCTCGTAGATCCGAAGCGCGCGGATGTCGCGGTAGAGCCGTTCGACGACGGCACCGTGCACGACTCCCCGGCCGCCGAACATCTGCAGCGCCCGGTCGATCACCGACTGCGCCGATTCCGTGGCCGCGAGCTTCGCCATGGCCGCCGCCTGGGTCACCGGCGCGCCGGTGTCCCGCAGCCACGCGGCACGGTACGTCAGGAGCTCGGCCGCCTCGACCGCGGTCGCCATGTCGGCAAGCGCGGCCTGGGTCAACTGGAAATCCGCGAGCACGCGACCGAACATCGCACGCTGCTTCGCGTGCGCGATCGCTTCCTCCAGGGCTCGACGCGCGAAGCCGAGCGCCGCGGCGGCAACGGACGTCCTGAAGACGTCGAGCGTCCGCATCGCGATCTTGAAGCCCTCGCCCTCGGCGCCGATGAGGCGATCGGCGGGTATCCGGCAGCCGTCGAACACGAGTTCGGCGAGCGGGTGCGGTGCGATCACGTCGATGCGGGAGCCGATCCGAAAGCCGGGATCGCCAGGCTCGACGACGAAGGCACTGATGCCGCTCGCCGCCACGGTGCCATCGGGGCGCCGCGCCCCCGGGGACGTGCGCGCGAAGACGCAGTAGAAATCGGCGATGCCGCCATTCGAGATCCAGGTCTTCGCGCCATCGAGCACGAAGTGGCCGCCGTCGCGGCGCGCCGAGCATTGCATGGCGGCGACGTCGGAGCCGGCCTCCGCCTCGGAGAGGGCGAACGCCGCAATGGCCTCGCCCGTCGCGACGCGCGGCAGGTATCGCTGCCGCTGGCCGGGGCTGCCCGCGAGCGAGAGGGCGCCGCTCCCGAGCCCCTGCATCGCGAAGGCAAAATCCGCGAGGCCATCCCGGTGCGCGAGCGTCTCGCGGAGGATGCAGATGGCGCGGGCATCGAGCTCGGCGAGCGCACCACCATCGGCGGCGCGGACGCAGTAGCGCGTCAGCCCCGCGGCGCCGAGCTCGCCGACGAGCGTCCGGCAGCGGGCATCGACCCGATCGCGAGTCTCCTCGTGCGCGCCGCCCGCGAGGTTCTCCCGGGCCCAGCGTTCGGCGTCCGCAGCCAGTTGCCGGTGTTCGGCGCCGAAGAACGGCCAGTCGAGCTGTCCCGAGAGCGCGCTCATCAGTTTCCTTCGAAGACCGGCGTCTTCTTCGCCGCGAAGGCCTCGTACGCACGCCGGAAGTCGGCGGTCTGCATGCACACCGCCTGCGCCTGCGCTTCGGCCTCGAGCGCCTGATCGATGCTCATGTTCCATTCCTGGTGCAGCATGGTCTTCGTCATCGCGTGCGCGAAGGTCGGACCCGCCGCGAGGCCGGCCGCGAGCTGGTGCGCGTTCTGCAGGAGCTGGGCGGCATCGACCACGAAGTTGTAGAAGCCCCAGCGTTCGCCCTCCTCGGCCTTTAGTACGCGACCGGTATAGAGGAGATCCGCCGCGCGCCCCTGCCCGATCAGCCGCGGCAGCAGCGTGCATGCGCCCATGTCGCAGCCGGCGAGGCCGACGCGGCTGAAGAGGAAGGCCGTGCGCGCGGTTGGCGTTGCGATCCTGAAATCCGATGCGAGCGCGAGGATCGCGCCTGCGCCCGCGCAGACGCCTTCGACCGCCGCGACGATCGGCTGCGGGCAGGCGCGCATCGCCCGCACGAGGTCGCCCGTCATGCGCGTGAAGGCAAGGAGTCCCGTCATGTCCATGCGCGTGAGCGGCCCGATGATCTCGTGGACGTCACCGCCCGAGCAGAAGTTGCCGCCGGCGCCGCTCAGGACCACCGCGCGGACGTCCCCGGCATGCACGAGCTCGCCGAAGAGGTCGCGAAGTTCCGCATAGGACTCGAAGGTCAGCGGATTCTTGCGGTCGGGCCGGTTGAGCGTGATGTGGCCGACGCGATCGCGCACCTGCCATTCGAAGTGCTTCGGCCGGTAACCGGCGAGTGCCGTCGCGGTTGATTCTTCGCTCATGGTCGCTCCCCGTACTTCGTGCGAACGTGTGTCCGGACCTGCGCCAGCAGGGTGGCGAGCGTCGCGAGTTCCTCGCGATCGAGGGGGCCGAGGGCCTCGACGATCCATTTCTCGTGCGCCTCGGCCATCGCCCGGAATGCCTTGCGCCCGGCGGCCGTCAGGCGCACGCGCAGGGCACGCCGGTCGTCGGGATCCGCGGCGCGGGCGACGAGCCCGTCGCGCTCGAGGAGATCGGTGATGCCCGTGACGTTGCCGCCCGTCACCATCATACGCCGCGAGAGTTCGCCCATCTGAAGACCTGTCGGTGCGCGCTCGAGCTGTGCCATCAGGTCGAACCGGGGCAGCGTCGTGTCGTAACCGGACTGCAAGAGGCCGCGCACGTGCCCTTCGATCAGCGTCGTCGTCGCGAGCATGCGCAGCCACACGCGAAGCGCCGCGTGGTGATCGGTCGTCGCACGGGTCTCGGCGTCCGTCGGCGGCGCCGGCGCGCGACTCGAGGCGGGGCGTCCCATCAGGTCACTTCGCCGCCGGCGACGGCGACGCTCTGCCCGGTCATGCTCTCCGAACCCGGGAGGCAGAGCCAGGCGACCGCATTCGCGACCTCCTCCGGCCGCACCAGCCGCCGCTGCGGGTTGTGGGCGACGAGCGCGGCGACGGCCTCTTCCTGGGTGCGTCCCGTCTTGTTCCGGATGTTGGTGACGGTCTCCTGGACGAGATCGGTGTCCGTGAAGCCGGGGCACACGGCGTTGACCGTCACGCCCTGGCCTGCGAACTCGATTGCCAGCGCCCGCGTCATCCCGACGATCCCGTGCTTGGCGGCGCAGTAGGCCGCGCAGTAAGCGTAGCCAACGAGACCCGCCGTGCTCGCGATGCTGACGATGCGGCCGCTGCCGCGCTTCAGCATCGAAGGCGCCGCCTCGCGGACGCAGTGGAACGCCCCGAGCAGATTGACTGCGAGCATGCGGTTGAAGAGCTCCTCGTCCGTCCTTGCGAGAGGCGCGCTGCTCGCCTGACCGGCGTTGTTGACGAGAATGTCGATGTCGCCGAAGCGCGCCCGCGCGCCGCTGAACGCGGCGCTGACGTCCGCGCTTTGGGTCACGTCCGCGATGGCGACGACCGTCTCGGTCGGCAGCTCCGCCGCCGTGCGCTCTAGCCGTGCGCGGTCGCGGCCGAGGAGCGTGATGCGCGCGCCGTGGCCGGCGAGCCGGGCGGCGATGGCGGCGCCGATGCCACGTCCCGCTCCGGTCACGAGCGCATGCTTGCCTTCGAGTTCGTGGGTCACGCCGATCTCCTACACGGGTCCGACGGCCGTTGCCGCGCGCTCGAGATTCCGCTCGAGCTGCGCCTTTGCAGACAGGTACGGCGCCGGCCACCACTGCTCGCGATACCCCTGCGCGGCCGCCGCGTGCAGGGTCCAGGCGGCGTCCGCGAGGTGCGGGCGCGCGAGGGCGCAGAGGTCCGCGCGCCCCGAGGCAATGATCGAGTTCACGTGATCGGCCTCGAAGATGTTGCCCACGGCAATCGTGGCGATGCCGATGGAGTTGCGCAGCAGGTCCGAGAACGGGGTCTGGTACATCCGCCCGTAGACCGGCTTCTGCCAGGGCACCGTCTGGCCCGTCGAGACATCGAGCGCATCCGCACCCGCCTCTTTGAACGCTCGCGCGATCGCGAGGAGGTCGTCTTCGCTGAGGCCGCCCTCGGCCCAGTCGGCGGCCGAGACGCGCACCGAGATGGGACGCGAATCCGGCCACGCGGCCCGAGCGGCGCGGAGCACTTCGAGCGGGAAGCGCAGCCGGTTGGCGATCGACCCGCCGTATTCGTCGGTGCGCTGGTTGGTGAGCGGCGACAGGAAGCTCGCGAGCAGGTAGCCGTGCGCCATGTGGAGTTCGAGCATGTCGAAGCCAGCCTGCGCGCCGAGCCTGACGGCGTGCACGTACTCAGCGTGCACGCGATCCATGTCGGCGCGAGTCATCTCGCGCGGCGGGGTGCTCACGCCCTCGAAATACGGGAGTGGCGAGGGCGCAAGCGTTGGCCAGTTGCCGCTCGGAAGGGGCTTGTCGCTCTCCTGCCACCCGAGCTGCGTCGAGCCCTTGCGGCCGGAATGCCCGAGTTGCAGGCAGATGGCGGCCTTCGAATTCGCGTGCGTGAAGTCGACGATGCGCCGCCAGGCGTCCCGCTGGGCCTCGTTCCAGAGCCCGGTGCAGCCGGGCGTGATGCGCCCCTCGTCCGACACGCAGGTCATCTCCGTGACCACGAGGCCCGCGCCGCCCGTCGCCCGCGCACCGTAGTGGACGAGGTGCCACTCGTTCGGGACGCCCGCCTCGGCCATGTACTGGGCCATCGGCGAAACTACGATTCGGTTCGCGAGCGTAAGGCCGCGGAGCGTAAAGGGCAGGAACATTGGCGGCCGCGCGACGGGTGCGTTCGCGTGCGTCGCGAGGCGCTCCTCGACCGACCGGACGAACTCACCGTCCCGGAGCCGAAGGTTGGCGTGACCAATGCGCTGGCTGCCGGTCAGCAGGCTGTAGGCGAACTGCCACGGCTCGAAGTGCGTGTAGCGGGCGACGTTCTCGAACCACTCCATGCGGTTACGGGCGGCGCTCTGCAGCTTGAGTGCCTCGATCGTCCGCTCGGCCTGGTAGGTCTCGAGTCCTGCGGGTACGTCGCTCGCGCGCGCGACGTGGTGGACGAGCGCAACTGCATCCTCCATCGCGAGCTTGGTGCCGGAGCCGATGCCGAAGTGGGCCGTGTGCGCCGCATCGCCGATCAGGACGAGGTTGCCCTGGTGCCAGCGACGGCACAGCACGCGATTGAAGTTGAGCCACGCAGAACCCCTGAGGTGCTTCGCGTTGCTCATCAGCGGATGGCCGCCGAGGTAGCGACCGAAAAGGCGCTCGCAGAACTCGATGGACTGGTCGGTGCTGAAGCCATCGAGACCGTGCGCCCGCCAGGTCTCCTCGCGCGTCTCGACGATCACCGTCGAGAGCGACTCGCTGAATTGATAGGCGTGGATCTGGAACCAGCCATGCTCCGTCGGCTCGAACGCGAACGTGAACGCCGGAAACGTCTGGCGCGTGCCCAGCCAGATGAAGCGGCATTTGCGGACGTCGATGTCGGGCTGGAACACCGCGGCGTGGCGCGCGCGCGTGCGGCTGTTGACGCCGTCGGCGGCGACGATGAGGTCGGCGTCCGCGAATGCCGCCTCGGAGTCGATCTCGCGCTCGAAAGTCTGCTCGACGCCGAGCGCGGTCGCCCGCTCCTGGAAGATGTTGAGGAGACGCTTGCGCTCGATGCCGCAGAAGCCGTGTCCGCCGCTGCGAATCACCTGCCCCTTGAAGTGAACATCGATGTCGTCCCAGTGATAGAAACTGCCCGTGATCGCATCGTGCGTCGGCCGGTCGGCGTCCTTGAATCCCTCCATCGTCTTGTCGGAGAAGACGACGCCCCAGCCGAAGGTGTCATCCGGGCGGTTGCGCTCGTACACCTCGACGCGGGCGTGCGGCAGCGCCTTCTTGAACAGGATCGCGGAGTAGAGCCCGGCAGGGCCGCCGCCGATGCAGACGATTCGCCTCAAGGGAATCTCCCGATGCTGTGGATAGTAGAGGCGTAAATAGTTTAGATGTCAAGGAAATGACCCGGTTACGGGGGGCATCAGGCCGCACGGCCCCCGCTCCCGCCGGGGCGGCCGCTCACGACCTGGGAAAGCGCATCGGCGACGACGCGGGGCGCCGAGCTCTTTTCACTCGTCGCGCGGATCACGGCGTGCCAGGTCAGGAAGAGGCCCGCAGCCGTGAGCGGTACGACGCAGAGCCCGCCGCCCGACACGAACGGCGCCGCGCTCGTGCGCGTCGTCACGGTGATGCCGAGTCCCGCCCGGACGAGCGCGACGACGGCTTCCATGTGGCCTGCCCGCAGGATGCGGGCCGGTCGCAACCCGGCCGGCTCGAACAGGCGCTCGTACTCACGACCGTGCTCCGGCGTCACGGTGTCGGCAACGTACGCCTCGGCGGCGATGTCGGCGGCTTCGAGGTGCCGGCGCGTCGCCTTGGGATGGCCCTTCGGTAGGAGCGCGATCATTTCGTCCTGGAAAAGGCGCGTTGACGAGACCGCCCGGCCGCGGAGCCGGGTCGGCATCACCGCGACGTCGATGCGCCGGTCCGTCAAGGCCGCGAGAGGATTGAGCGACACGTCCATCACGACCTCGACGTCGATGTCAGGGCGGTTCTGCTCCAGGTGGCGGAGGAGCGCCGGGAGCCAGTCGTAGCCGCAGAGCGCCGAGGCACCGAGCCTGACGACCTGTTGGGCCGACCCCGTAGCGACGCGCGCGTCCCGCTCGGCGGAGTCGAGCTCGGCGAGGCAGCGCTGAGCCGCCAGCAGCATGCGCCGGCCGGGATCCGTCAGCCGGGCGCGCCGTCCGTCACGCGCGACCAGCGGCAGCGCGAGTCGCCGCTCCGCCTCGCGCAGCCGGTGGGTCAGCGCGGAGGGGGTGATGTGCAGGCGATCGGCGGCCTCCGCGAACGTCGGTGTCGCCGCCATGGCCTCGAGCATCAGCAGGTGCCGCAAATCGAGCTTCGACATCGACTTGAATCTCTCTCAACAATTGATTGCAAAAGTTGAATATCACTTTAGCATGACCCGGCATTAGTCTTTCGGCACGACTCAGGAAACGCCCATGACGAGCGAGACGCCGCGCCCTGCCACCGCAGGCGCGCTGGACATCAGCGACGAACGGATTCACTGGAATCCCGACCTCACCTACGGCAGCTACCTGTGCCTCGAGCCGCTTCTTGCGCTGCAGCATCCCCGCTCCGACGCGCACGACGAGCTGCTCTTCATCACGATCCACCAGGCGTCCGAACTCTGGATGAAGCTCGCGGCGTTCGAGCTCGGCGCCGCGATGCGCGACGTCGGCCGCGGACAGCTGCGGTCGGCCCTCAAGATGCTGGCGCGCGTCTCGAAGATCCAGGCGCAGCTAACGCAGTCATGGAACATCCTCGCGACGATGACGCCGTCGGACTATTCGGCGTTTCGCGACTCGCTCGGCGAGAGCTCGGGGTTCCAGTCCTACCAGTACCGCGTGATCGAGTTCCGGCTCGGCAACAAGAATCCCGCCACGATCAACGTGCACAAGAACAATCCGCCGATCTACGAGATGCTCGCGAGAACCCTCGCGGAACCCAGCCTCTACGATCTCGTGCTGCGCTGGATGCGGGAGAAGGGGTTCGATATCCCGCTCGATCACGTCGAACGCGACTTCACCGTTCCGTACGTGGCGAGCCCCGCAGTCGAGCAGGCGTGGCTCAAGGTCTACTCCGATCCCGAGAAGTACTGGGACCTCTACGAACTCGGCGAGAAGCTGGTGGACGTCGAACACCAGTTCCAGGTCTGGCGCTTCAGTCACATGAAGACGGTACAGCGGATCATCGGCTTCAAGCGGGGCACCGGCGGCACGGCCGGGGTCAGCTACCTGATGCGCGCGCTCGACCTGCAGTTCTTCCCGGAACTCTGGACCGTGCGGACCGCGCTCTAGGAATCACGCATGCGCTCCCCCAGCCCGACCCCGCGCTCGCCGACCACCGTGGCAACGTCACCGTCGGTGCCGACGCGTCGCGCCGAGTGCGAGGCACTCGATGCCGCAGATCCGCTCGCGCACCTGCGCGCGGAATTCGCCCTCGATCCGGGTCTCATCTACCTCGACGGAAATTCGCTCGGACCGCTCACGCACGCGGCCGGGCGGCGTGTCGAATCGATGCTGCACGGCGAATGGGGTCGCGACCTGATCAAGAGCTGGAACGTACACGGCTGGATCGACCTGCCGAAGCGCCTCGGCGCAAAGATCGCGCGTCTCGTCGGCGCGGACGCCGACGAAGTCCTGGTCGCCGACTCGACCTCCATCAACCTCTTCAAGCTCGCCGCCGCCAGCGCCCGTAGTCGCGGCACGCGTCGCCGGATTGTCAGCGAGGCGGGCAACTTCCCGACCGACCTCTACGTACTGCAGGGGCTCGTGAACCTGATTGGCGCCGACGTCGAGCTCGTGGTCGTGCCGCGCGAGAGGCTGCTCGCCGCGATCGACGCGAACACCTTTCTCGTCGTGCTCACGCACGTTCATTACAAGAGCGGCGAGCGCTTCGATATGCGCGCTCTCACCGAGCACGCGCACGCGGTGGGTGCCCGGGTCCTCTGGGACCTCTCGCACAGCGCGGGCGCCCTCCCCGTCGACTTGCACGCGAGTGGTGCGGATTTTGCGGTGGGCTGCACCTACAAGTACCTGAATGGCGGACCGGGATCGCCCGCGTTCCTGTACGTGCGCCGCGACCTGCACGACCTCGTCGAGCCCGTCCTGACGGGCTGGATGGGCCACGACGCGCCGTTCGAGTTCACGGACGAGTACCGCCCGGCGGCCGGCATGGCCCGCCACCGCTGCGGCACGCCATCGCTCCTGGCATTCGCGGCGCTCGACGGGGCGCTCGATGTGTTCGCGCAGGCGGACCTCGGGGACCTGCGCCGCAAGTCGGTCGCGCTCTCGGGCCTCTTCGTCTCGGCCGTGGAACAGGGCGGCGCGCCGGCGGGCCTTGAGTTCGCCTCGCCCCGCGATGCGGAGACGCGTGGCAGCCACGTCGTGTTCGCGCACGCGGACGGCTACGCGATCATGCAGGCGCTGATCGAACGGGGCGTGGTTGGCGACTTCAGGGCGCCCGACCTCCTGCGTTTCGGGTTTGCGCCGCTCTACGTCCGCTACGTCGATGTCTGGGATGCCGCCGAGGCGCTGAGGTCCGTCATCGCGACGGGCGCCTACCGGACCGCGGCCAACCGCGCTCGCTCGCTCGTGACATGACCGGCCCCGCCGGCCACGACGACCTTCCGGGCGCCGCGCCGAGCGCCCACCGCGATCACTTTGCGCGGGATCACCTGCCCCCGCGTGCCGAGTGGCCGGACTTTCAGTTCAATCGCGCCGACGTCCGGTACCCGGGCCAACTCAACTGCGGCCGGGCGCTCCTCGACGACACGGTGGCAGCCGGCCACGGGTCCCTTGTCGCCGTCCTGTCGGAGACCGAGAGCTGGACGTATGCGGAGGTCCTCGAGCGCAGCAACCGCATCGCGAATGTCCTGGTCGAGGACCTGGGGGTGGTACCCGGTAACCGGGTACTGCTGCGCGGGCCCAACATGCCGTTCCTGCTCGCGGCGTGGCTGGCCGTCGTCCGCGTCGGTGCGATCGCGGTCACGACGATGCCGATGCTCCGCGCCAAGGAGCTGAGCCAGATCGCCGTCAAGGCCGAGATCGAGCACGCGCTTTGCGACGCACGCCTCCTCGCCGAGCTCGAGCAGGCGGCGCGCGACACCGGGCGCCTGCGAACGATCCTGACCTGGGGGGATGGCCGTCTCGAGGCGGCAATGCGGGCGCGCTCCCCGGACTTCGAGCCGGTCGCGACCTCGCGCGACGACACCTGCGTGATCGCCTTCACCTCCGGCACGACCGGAACGCCGAAAGCGACGATGCACTTCCACCGCGACGTGCTCGCGATGGCCGACGTCGTCGGCGCGCACCTGCTGGAGACGAAGACCGGCGACATCTTCACTGGCAGTCCGCCGCTCGGCTTCACGTTCGGGCTGGGAGCGTTGCTCGCCTTTCCGCTTCGATTTCGCGCGACCACGCTCCTGATCGAACAGCCGACACCAGAGCGCATTCTTGCGGCGATCCAGCGCTTTCGCGTGACCTGTCTCTTCACGGCGCCGACCATGTTCCGCGCGCTGGCGGGACTCGCCGCGAACTACAACGTGACGAGCCTGACGCGCGCCGTCTCGGCCGGCGAGCCACTCCCGAAGGCGACTTCGGATCTGTGGCACACGGTCACGGGATTGAGGCTCATCGACGGGATCGGCGCGACGGAAATGATGCACATCTTCATCTCGGCCAAGGGCACGGACATCCGACCCGGCTCGACCGGCCGGGCACTGCCAGGCTATGAGGCGGTCGTTCTCGATGACGCCGGCCAGCCGCTGCCGCACGGCCAGATCGGCCGGCTCGCGGTACGGGGGCCAACCGGCTGCCGCTACCTCGACGATCGGCGCCAGCGCGAGTACGTCGTCGGTGGCTGGAACATCACAGGGGATCGCTATCTCGTCGATGCCGACGGGTACTTCTGGTTCCAGAGTCGTGCCGATGACATGATCGTCTCATCCGGCTACAACATCGCGGGCCCCGAGGTCGAGAGTGCGCTCCTCGGCCACGCCGCCGTGCGCGAGGTCGCCGTGATCGGCGCGCCGGACGCCGAGCGCGGCCAGGTGGTCAAGGCCTTCGTGGTGCTGCAGCCCGGGCATTCAGCAGGCCCCGATCTTTGCCGAACGCTGCAGGATTTCGTCAAGGCGTCGGTCGCCCCGTACAAATATCCGCGGGTGATCGAGTTCGTCGAGCAGCTGCCGAAGACCTCGACCGGGAAGGTGCAGCGTCACGTCCTGCGCGAACAGGCTCGATCGGCTCGCCCCGCCTGAGCGCCACCGCGGGCGGTCTCAGGCTGCGGAGATCGCCGGTCGCCGCGCTCTGACGAACGCGACCACGAGCGCGAGGAGGCCGGCGAGGTAGCCGCCGGCAACCGTCAGGCTCATGGCGGGCCCGAGGCCCGCCGCCGCGCCGAACACGTAGGTGCTCGCGGCCGTGACGGCCGGAGCGCCGAGGCCGCCGCCCACCGCAACGTTCAGGAAGAAGCTGACGCCCATCGCGAAGCCACGCGAGCGATTGGGGACGGCGTCGAGGATCGCCGAGAAACCGCACGCCGTGACGATGCCCGAGAGCAGGAAGTACGCAGGGATCGAGGCGAGCGCCACAGCGAAGGTGCTCGCGTTCATCATGAGTGCGATCGGGACGATCAGCGTGCCCGCGACGAAGCACACGCCGAGCTTGCGCGTCCAGCCGCCCCGCGCGCCGAACCGGTCCGCAAGCCAGCCGCCGAGAAGGACGCCACCGCCGAAGGCGAGCGTCTCGCGCAAACCAAGTTGCACGCCGATGTCAGCGGCGTTTTTGGAGAAGCCCCGGATCAGGAGCTCGGGCGCCCAGGCGCCGACGGCGTTGTCGACGAACGAGGCGGCGGCGACGACGAGGTAGACGGGCGCAACACGGGCCCAGGTGTGCGCCATCTCCGGCCCGGAGTCGGGCGCCGTGCCTGCGGAGTCTGGCTTCACGCGGCGCATCGGTTCGCGGATGAAGAGGATGATCAGCGCCCAGACGAAGCCCGGCGCTCCGATCAGCAGCAGGACCAGGCGCCACGGCACCAGGCTCGCGAGCGCCGTGCCAGCGAAGCTTCCGGCATTGACTGCGTGCAGCACGCCGCCACCGATCAGGATCGACGCGCCAACACCGATCGCGATGCCACTCAGAAAGCAGCCGACGGCCGTGCCGCGCCGCGACGGCGGGAAGTAGTCACTGATCAGCGAGATCGCCGCCGGCGACAGCACCGCCTCGCCGAGGCCAACCACGACCCGGGCCGCGAATAGCGGCCACAGTCCCTGGGAAAACGCGCACGCCAGCGTCCCGATGCTCCACACGAGCACGCCGGTAAAAAGAAGGTAGCGTCGCGAGACCCTGTCGGCCAGCAGGCCGAGCGGGATCCCCGCGACGCCATAGGTCACCGCGAACGCGGTACCCAGCAAGAGGCTCATCTGCCCGTCACTGATCCCGAGATCGTGACGGATCGGGCCGACCAGCAGGCTCAGGACCTGCCGGTCGGTGTAGGCGAGTATCGCCGTGCCGATGAGGATGGCGACCACGAACCACGCGTACGTGCGGTTCGGATACCCCCCCCCATCCTCGGCGATCACCGTGCCGCGCACGTGGCCGTTACCAGCGGACTCCCCGTGCGCAGCCACCGTGCTTCCTCAGAACCGGTACGTCAGGTCCGCGCCAATCGTGCGCGGCTGGTT
>CAYNCY010000053.1:0-13176 GCA_964395195.1 uncultured Steroidobacteraceae bacterium | reverse complement strand
TTCGCGCCTTCAATCTCGATCACGGCACCGATCTCGCCAGCGAGATCGACGACATGCCGATCAACATGCCGACGCACGCGCACGGCCAGGGGTACTCGGACCTCAACTTCGTCATTCCGGAACTGATCAGCGACCTCCACTACAAGAAGGGGCCGTACTACGCCGACGAAGGCGACTTCGCGACGGCGGGCGCGGTCCGGCTCGGCCTCGTCAACCAATCCCCGACTGTCGCGGACTTGGGGTTGGGAGCGGACGGATTCCGGCGCGCGCTCCTGATCGGATCGGAGCCGCTCGGCGGCGGAACGCTGCTGGGAGCCGTCGAGTCGTATCACAACGACGGGCCGTTCGACGTTCCCGACGACTATCACCGACTCAATGCCGTCGTGCGCTTTCATTCCGGCACGGACAGCAACTACTGGGCTCTGACCGGCATGGGTTACCGCGGCACCTGGAACGCGACCGACCAGGTTCCCGAGCGGGCGATTGCCGAAGGCCTGATCGGACGGTTCGGCAGCCTCACTCCCACCGATGGCGGGGACGGGAGCCGCTACAGCCTGTCTTTCAACTGGGTCGCGACGGGTGACAGTTCGCAGGAGCAAGTGTCGGCGTACGTTATTCGCTACAAGCTCGACCTCTGGTCGACGTTCACGTATTTCCTGGTTGATCCCGACAATGGCGATCAGATGCTCCAGCACGACGATCGCGTCGTCTACGGTGCGAAAGCCTCCAAGAGCTGGTTCCCGACCATCGCGGGCCTGCCGATGTCGAACGTCATCGGCGTCCAGGCGCGGGTCGATGACATCCTCGATGTCGGCATCTTCCCGACCGTCGAGCGCGAGGTCACGGGCACGCGGCAGGATGCGAGCGTCACCGAGTCGAGCGTTGCGCTCTATGCCGAGAACAGCATCGAGTGGCAGCCCTGGCTCAAGACGGTCGTCGGGCTCCGGCAAGACCGGTTCGACTTCGACGTGCACGACAAGATGGTGGCGGCGGACGGAAGCTGCACGATTGCGAGCGATCCGCTTGGCTGCAACACGGGCAGGAAGCACGCGTCCATCACGAGCCCGAAGCTTGGGATCGTCCTCGGGCCGTTGTCCGGGATCACGTACTACCTCGACCTGGCGGACGGCTATCACAGCAACGATGCGCGGGGAATTACGCGCAGCGGCCAGAACCCGAACGATGCCGCCGTGACTCCGCTGACACGCGCGACGAGCGCCGAAATCGGCTTGTCGGCGTCGGTCGTTCCCGGCTGGCAGGTACGCCTTGATCTCTTCGCCCTGAAGCTCAAGTCGGAGCTCGTGTTCAGCGGTGACGCCGGCGACACGTCCCCGACCGGCGCCACGACGCGGGCGGGGATTGAGTGGAGCAACCGCGTCGTTTTCACGGATTGGCTGTCAGGGACACTCGATGCCGCCTTCTCGCGCGGACGGTTCGACCAGACAGTGCCGGGGGATGACCTCGGGTGCGGAGATGCCGCAGCCTCCCGTCCGTGCGCCGGAGTGACCTCGATCACGGGCCGGCACATCCCGAACAGCCCGACCAACGTCATCGACGCAGGATTGACGGCCGGGCGTGCGTCGGGGTGGTTCGCGGCGCTACGCGCGCGCCATGTCGGGGCATCTCCGCTCGTCGAGGACAACAGCGCGGTGTCGCCCGCCTATACAACGGTGGACGGCGAACTGGGTTATCGCCACGAGGGCCACTGGAGCTGCGCGCTCGACGTATTCAATCTCCTCGACGTCAAATGGAACGATATCGAGTACTACTACGCCTCCCGATTGCGGAACGAGGCCCAGGCCCAGCCGGACTACGTCGTGCACGCGGGAGTGCCGCGCACACTGCGCCTCAAGTTTCGCTATCGATTCTGACAGAGGCTGTGGTCGCGGCGGCCGATCGAGTCGAACTCGGAGCAGGCCCGTATCGCTCGGGGTAACAACCTTCGGGGGGCACCCCGCAGCGCAGGCCCCGCCGGCGCCAGGCACTTCGACAGCCAGCCAAATAGGACTCGCCAGACTTCTCGATTCGCGGCAACAACGTGCGGACCGAACGCAATTTCGAGCAGGTCCTTGGCCTGGCACTCGGAGCGCCGACGCGTACGCGAGCAACGTCGGGCGCCGCGGGCTCCAGGAAACGCGATACCTCGTACTTCGACTGGATCGAGCGGCGAAAGTCCGACACGACCGAAAGGGATCGCGAATTGGCTGCACTCAGGCGCAGTGCGCGCCTCGATGCTAAGGGCCTCACGACAGAGTCCCGTCGATTCGTAGCAACTTCGGAGGCGCTCAAGCGATTCTGACCTCCGAACGGACCCGGCAGGTCACCCGCCGACAGGTGAACCAGGCGGCGCTGCATAATGCATGTCCATGGAGCACCCGGCCCAACTCGAATACCGCAATGTCCTGCGCCGAATGCAAGAGCAGGACTGGCCAGGCGCCGCGGCAGCATGCCAGCACCTGACGGCCAGCCACGCTGAGTTCGCTCCGGGCTTCCTTGCTGCGAGCCAGATCGCGGCTCGTCTCGGTCGTACGGCGGAGGCTCTCTCGAGGATTGAGGTCGCAATTCGCCTCGAGCCCGACAACGCACGTTTTCACGTGCAACGCGCCCACTGCTTCGCAGCAGCGAATCTCTGGCCGGACGCTTTCGCTGCCGCTGCCAAGGCGGAGTCGCTCGCCTCGTCCGATCCGGCGGTACTCGATGCAGTTGCTACTCTCTACAGCCGCGGCGCGGATCAGGTGCGCGCGCTCGCTATCTACGACCGCGCCGTTGCGCTGGCCCCCGACGACCCTGCCCTTCGGTTCAATCGGGCGACGGCGCGACGCTTCGTCGGTGACTTCGTCGGCGCAGAGGCGGACTACGATCGCGTAATCGACTGCCGCCCGCGCGACTTCGAGGCCTACCGGAACCGTTCCGAGCTGCGCACCCAGACCGCGAGCCAGAACCACGTCGCCGAACTCGAAAGGGCGCTTGCTCACGCTCGTCCCGATCCTCTGGGCGAGGTACATCTGCGGTATGCGCTGGCAAAGGAACTCGAAGACCTCGGAAGGTTCGCGGCGTCGTTCGAGCAGCTGCGCGCCGGCGCAAGCCTTCGGCGGCGACAGCTGCGCTACGACGTGGCATCCGACGTCGCGACGGTCGACTGGATCATCAACGCGTTTCCCCGCCGAGCGCCGGTTGTTAACCCCGAGAGCTCGGAGGATGCGCCGATCTTCATCGTCGGTCTTCCGAGAAGCGGCACCACGCTCGTCGATCGAATACTCGGCAGCCACTCAATGGTGCAGTCCGCTGGCGAACTCAATGACTTCGCGCTTGCGCTCGTCGCCGCGGCGACGCGCGGCGGTGACGGACGGCGGCCTGGTCGAGAGGAACTCGTCGCCCGCTCCGCGTCGGTCGACTTTCCGGCATTGGGGCGGGACTACATTCAGCGCGCACGCCCCGCTGCAGCCGGGAAACGCCGCTTCACCGACAAGATGCCGCTCAACTACCTCTACTGCGGGCTGATCCATCGCGCATTGCCGAAGGCGAGGATTGTCCACGTCACGCGCCACCCGATGGCGGCCTGCTACGCGATGTACAAGACTCTCTTCGGAGACGCCTACCCCTTTTCCTATGACCTCGCGGACATCGGGGCTTACTACCTCGGCTATCGGCGCCTGATGGCGCATTGGCGCGATTCGCTGCCCGGGGTCATCCACGAGGTCAGCTACGAGCAGCTGGTTGCCGACCTGCCCGGCACCGCCCGCGCGTTGCTCGGGTACTGCCAGCTCGATTGGGAGGACGCGTGTTCGCAGCCCGAACGGAACGCGGCGGCGACGACGACAGCGAGCGCCGTCCAGGTGCGTCGGCCCGTCTATCGGAGCTCTGTTTCACAGTGGCGCCACTACGAAACGGAGCTTGCGGGCCTTCAGGCACAACTCGAGCAGGCTGGGGTCGCCATCGATTGACCGCCGCCCAGCCTTCCCCTCGGGGGTACGCGTGCCGGACTACGGTGCCGGGTGCAAGGCGCGAAGCGCCTGCTCGCTGTCGCGGATCGCGGCGTCCTCCGCCGACACGTCAAGCGTACGACTGAGGAGCCAGTAACTGCCGCCGGACACCATAAGGCCCACCAGCCAGCCCACATCGACTCCGCCAAGCGCCCGGGCTACCGGGGCCGTGTAGACGTCGGGCAGGACGAAGAACGGAATCGACGCCACGAAACCGATGACGTAGGCCGTGAGCCCGCGCGCTCCCCATGCGCCGTAGATGCCATTGGCAGTGAACAACTGGGTAATCGCATACCGACCGTGACGCACAAAGAAGTAGTCGACCAGGTTGACGGACGTCCACGGGACCAGCAGATAGAGCATGATCGTCAGCGTCGCGAAAAGGAGCGCGATCGCGTTCGCCGTGATCGCGAAGGTCACAGCCAGCCAGGCAACCGCGACTGACAGAATTGCCAGAATCCTCAGGCGCGGACTCGGTGGCACCTCGAGAAGCGAGTTGACGGCGGTCACGACGGTGAGCATGCCGCTGTACGCGTTGAGCCCCATGGTTGCGGCAAGGGCCGTGACCGACGCGAGCGCCATCACCACGCCGAAGACCGGACTGATCGCGGTCCCGGCTTTGTGAAGGGCCACCAGGCCATCGGACGCACCAATCCGCGTCGCCAGCCACGCACCGAGCGAGATCAGCCAGATGGCTGCGGAACTCGCGCCGAGAAACACGGCCGCGATGATATGGCCCGGACGGGACTCGCGCGGCAGGTAGCGTGAATAGTCCGAGACCGATGGCGCGTAGGTAATGTTGTACGCGGCGCTCGCAGCGAACTGCCCGATGAAGGCGACCCAGGTGAAGCCGCCGAGAGACGGATGATCAGCCGGCACCCTGCCGAGGGCGATGGCGATCGTCAGGAGCGTGTAGAGCGGCAGGCACACCCAGAAGCACCAGCGGAAGATCCGGTGCAGCCAGTCGTGGCCGTAGACGGCGATTCCGATGGCAATTGCCGCCGCGATCAGAATCACGACCGTCTCGTTCCAGCCGAGGATCCCGTTGAGGCCGTGCGCGATGAGAACGGAGTCGGCGACGTTGAAACCGATGAATGTGAACAGGGTTCCGATCAGGACCACGGACACGCCGCGGAAGCCGAACTGGGCACGCGACTGGATCATTTGCGGCAGACCGAGCTCGGCCCCCTGCGACGCGTGGAATGCGACGAAGATCGTCCCGAAAAGAATGCCCAGGGCGCCGGCAAGCGACGTGTAACCGAAGCTGAGGCCCATGCTCGGGCCCACGAAGCCGATCGCGATCGTGAAGAAGTGGAAGTTGCCGAGAAACCAGAATGGCGCCTGGTCGATCACGCGGCCGTGGCGCTCGTGCTCGGCGACATAGTCGATCGATTTGAGCTCAATGGCCACGGCGTCGCCCGCACGGGATACGGCACGCAGCCGCGCCGGCACTCTGCTGTTCCATGAAGCCCATGAGCCACGACCCCCGGCGTAAGTGCGCCGACCAGCGTCACCGACAAAAGCTCGTGGCGACGCTGGACGGGTTAATGCAGTTAACCGCACGCAAAATAAACTGCGGTCGCGGCGCTTGCAAGCCCAAGGCGCGGTTGTCGCGGCGGAACGAGTCTGCCAGAGTCACGGACAGATTCCGCATCAGCAGGGAGTTCAGATGCCGGCGAAACGCGTGACCGCGCCCCCCGTTCCGATGCGGACGCGCATTCTCGACGAGGCCGAGCACCTGATTGCGATCCGCGGCGTCTACGGCTTTACGCTGCAGGACATTGCGGGGCCGCTGGGCGTAAAGGTGCCCGCGATCTACAAGCACTACGACAGTCGCGATGACGTGCTCGTCGAGGTGTCGCGGCGATTCATTGCCCTCCTCGCCACCCAGTTCGAGCTGCGGCCGGGTGTGTCGCCGCCGGCGGCATTGCGCGCCGGACTCGATGCATTCGTCGAACTCATGCTGGAACGCCCCGCCTACGTGCGCCTCGCGCTGGTCGATTTTGCGACGCCGGGCGGCGGCATGGAGTACGTGAAACGCGCGGCGGGCGGGTCTTTCGGCCAGAACTTCCGCGGCGGCCCGCTTGCCGCAATGCACACACGGTTGCGCCGTGTGCTCGCCGCCGGTGTCCGCACCGGAGACTTCCGTGCGGTCGACGCATCCGCGTTCTACGGGTTGGTGAAGTCCGCGCTGCTCATCCGGCTGGTCTTTCCGGACGATGCCCTGTTGTTGCGTCGCCCGAATCCCGGCGAACTGCGCGCGGTGCGGCGCTTCCTGTGGGATGTCGCGGCCGGCTACCTTGCACCGCAGACGGGCTCCGCCTCGCACATCACTGCGCGTGCGCGCGAACCTGCGCGAGCGGCACTTCGCGAGCGTTGAAAGCAGCGCTTGAACGCCGATAGCGACACCGCCGACGGTTTGACATTCGCGTCCGTCGGTTGCTAGATTTGGCCGAGGTTAACTTCATTAACCATCGGGGGACGGCAGTGCCAGTACAGATTGGCGGCGCCACCGGCTCGGCCGGCAGGAACGACTGCAGGCAGGGGCGCCCTCCGGTGACCGCCGACTGCGGCAATGCGATACGCCGCTACGGCTCCCGACACTAGCCGACTGTGGCGACCCGACACTTCACCCGGAGCATCGACCAATGCGTGCCATTACTCATCCGACACGGCCTCTTGCGATTCAAGCGCGGCTGGGGCAGTCGGTATGGAGGAAGACGGCGCTGACGGCCGGCGTGTTGAGCGCGCTGTACGGTGCGCAGGCGACGGCGGCCGACAGCTACCTGCAGGAGATCGTGGTGACGGCGACCCGACGGTCGGAGTCGGCACAGAATATCCCGGCGAGCATCACGGCCATCACCGGCGACACGCTGGAGCAGGCCGGCGTCGTCGACACAACTTCACTGGCGCAGACAGTCGCCGGCATCAACGTCACCGACAAGGGCCCCTTCGGCGGCGTCAATGGCTCCTCGCTGATCATCCGCGGACTCAACAGCGACTCCACGTCCGGCGAGTTCATCCAGTCGTCCCCGATCGTCCAGCCGGTCGCGACCTACGTTGACGACACTCCGCTCTTCGTCAATCTGAGGCTTCAGGACGTCGATCGGGTGGAGATCCTGCGCGGCCCGCAGGGCACGCTGTACGGTTCGGGCTCGCTCGGTGGGACTATCCGTTTCGTGCAGAACGCACCCGACCCGCGCGCGTTCGACGCCAAGGTGGATGTCGGCGTCAGCAGTACATCGCACACGCACGCCCTCAACGACGACATCACGGCGATGCTGAATCTCCCGGTGACCGACACCTTCGCGTTTCGACTGAATGCCGGCTTCACGAGCGAGGCGGGGTTCATCAACCAGCCGAACCTGTACGTACTCGACTCGAACGGAGTGCCGGTGCCGAGCCAGCCGGGCAATCTGCTCAGCCCGCCGGAAACCTACTCGAAGGACGGCACGAACTCCTACGAGTACCGCTCGGCGCGTGCCGCAGCGCTGTGGAGGCCGAACGACGCCTTTCACGCGCAGCTGTCGTACTACCACCAGCTGTCGACGGCGGACGGCTACCCGTACGCCGCCCCCTTCTATGGCACGGACTCACTTTCATCGTCCGACTACGTCCAGGCGGGGACGCACGACGAGGTCGATCTCGTCGCCTTGACGATGGAGTACGACCTCGGCTTTGCGACCCTGACGTCCAACACGTCCTGGGCGCATCACGACAACATCGCCTCGGGCGACGTGACTTCCCTGTACGATTTCTTCCCGTTCTACTCGTCGTTCTACGGCTCGAACCCGCGAGTACTGGTAGTCGGCCACCAGGAATTCGACGACAAGCCCTGGGCGCAGGAGATCCGGCTCGCATCGAAGAGCGGAGGTTCCTATGACTGGGTAGGTGGTCTCTTCTACAAGAGCGAGCAGACGACGATCCGCGAGCACGACTTCTATCCGGGCTACAACGACTACTTCAACGCCTGCGTGCCGGTCTACGGAGTCAGCAACGGCGATGGCGTAACCCCGTCGCAGTGCGGACTCGGCGAGTACTACACGCCGGGGCCCACCAATTACGTCGACGGCATTCCGATAATCAAGGACCAGGCGTACATCGGCGACTTCAAGACGAAGTACACCGACCTTGCGGCCTTCGGCGAGTTCACGTGGCGCTTTGCGCCATCCTGGAGCCTGACGGCGGGCGGACGGGTATTCCGGCAGACCGTGTCCCAGTCCCAGCAGACCGGGCTTCTTTTTGACGGTCCGGATTTCATCGCCAACGAAACCCAGAGCAACTCCTGGCGCAAGGCGCTGTGGAAGCTCAACGTCGCGTACCGGATCGACCCCACGAACCTCGTGTATGCCACCTGGTCGCAGGGCTTCCGTCGCGGCGCGGTCAACGCACTTCCGCCGAACGAAGCGGCCGTCGGCTACGCCACCGATCCCGCGCTCTTCAAGGTCGAGCCCGACACCGCGGATAACTACGAGCTCGGCGCGAAAGGCACCATCGGCAATCGGCTGCGGTACTCGGTCGCGCTTTACGACATCGAGTGGCATAACGTGCAGGAGAGTGCGTTCCTGACGCCGCTGGCCCTTCCCGGTGCCCTCAACGTCGGCAACGGATACAGCCGCGGCCTCGAGACCGAACTCTACGCGCGCGTGACGGATCGTCTGTCAATCCAATTCGACTACACCTACGACGACACCAAGCTGACTTCGCTGTCATCAGTTGCGCTGACACCCGGTGACCTGTCCGTGCCGCCGCCCGCGGCGGGTTCGGCACTCCCGGGTACCCCGAAGAGCACGGCGGCAGCGGCCATCGAGTACGGACACATTCCGCTCGCGGGTGGCGAATTGCGCTTCGCCGTCAACGCCCACTACCAGAGCTCCTTGATTCCGGCGCTCTCGGCGACGATTCCAACGGTGAGTGCCTACACGATGGTGGGGGCCCGTATCGGCTTCACGCAGTCACACTGGCAGACGACGCTGTACGTCGACAACCTGACCAATCAGCTCGGCATCAATTCGTATACGGACCCGTCCCAGTGGGGGCAGTACTATCAGGCTCTGGTCTCACGGCCCCGGACGGTCGGCATCACGGTTGGATACTCGCTGAAATGAGGCCACCGGGAGGCTGCGGAGCCTCCCTCAGCGGCGGCCATCGTTGGCTCAACGGATTGCCGCCAATCCTGTACGTCCGTGATTGTGAGAGGCTTCGCGGGGCCCCCTAGCAGATTTACAGTAGTCAGTTCGATCGCGAGCATGAGCTCAATCGGCGGCGCAACGATCGACGCCTTGGGTCACGACGTCGCGCTGCAGATCGCGCGCGTCTCGCGCGAGCTGCTGATTCGTATTGCGGTTTTGGCAGGGCTATCGATTGCGCTCCACGCGGGCCGATCCCCGGAGGAAGCCGGCGGTTCGACGGTTGGCGCGGGTGCCAGGGAATCGCGGCTCGAGGCGGACCACTGCCTGACCCCCACGCAGCGTCTCGAAGCATTCCTCGAGCACGATCAACGTCTCGCGGCGCGCCGTCACCCGTCGCTTCGGACGTGAGGTTGCAGATCGGCCGGAGCAGCTTCTGTGAGAGGCTCCGTACGGTCCTCGCTCAGCTCGCGTTGCGTCGGCTGGTGAAGAACCCGTTCAAGGTGAGCCGGCCTACGCGGGGATCGGAGCTGAGCCTGTCCGGTGCTGCAATGTCACCCGAGTGAAGAACGCTACCGTCGTAGAAAATGAGCCGATTCCACCGGGCCGGCACGCTGCCTACGCAGCGGAAATAGCTGTTCGACCCCGCCATGTATCCTGGCGTGATCGAATGCTTGCGCCCGAACGCCTCGGCATCCATGCGCATTGAATCATCGAATAGTCCCGCCACCTCGTGCGCGGGACGAGCCGGCTCATAGAAGCTCGTGCCCCCAAGCCCCTCGTCCTTGAAGAGGTAGAGCATCGATGCCTGGAGGCTCTGGGCCCGGTCGGTGAACACGCCATCGCTGTGGCAGAACCACTGGTACGGCTTAAGCGCCGAAGGCGCCAGCGTGACCATTGACAGGCGGCAGTGCATCTTCAGCACCCGTCGCACGTCGAAGTGCCGACGCATCTGCAGGTTGAACAGTGTCGCCAGGCCTTCGGTGATTGCCGGCGGCGGCGCCAGCGCGATGCCCGGATACGCGTTGAAATCGATCGCGCGAAATGCGCCGCTGTTCAGCGCCGCGTACTCGACGAGCCCCTCTGGATCGGTCAGCGCGTCGTCAATGACGAAGCAGGCGTGCCGCTCGTCGAATTGCGTGAGCGTGATCTTGGCGTTTGCGTTGAACACGCCTCGATATTGACCTCTCGGGCGGCCGGGCGCAAAACCCGGTCACCCTCGCCTATTCGGCTCGCGAACCACGAGGCGGACTCGCGGCAGGGTGCGGGGCCGCTCCGCGCACACCCCCGGACGGGAAGCACCCGAGACTCTCCCCGTCCGGTCGTTCGTACCGGCGCTATTTCACCGTCAGCATGTACTGCGCGACGGCGAGACGCAGGTCGGCGCTCAGGTGCGCCTGCGGCGGCATGGCCGGAAAGTCATCGCGCTTCTTCGTGGGCTTCGCGATGTAGTCGGCGATGCCCTGCGCATTGTTCGCGTACATCACCTGGATGATCTGGGTCGGCGGCCCGATCATGCGCACGTTGTAGGCATGGCATCCCGCGCACACCGATGAGTACACGAGCTTGCCGCGGTCCTGAGCCGTCAGCACGCGCGGCGGAGCCGGCTTGTCGAGCAGGTAGGTCGAGATGTCGTGAGTGTCGGCGCGCGTACACGGTCCCCAGGAGCTGACGCCAAGCCACTTGAGCGAATCCCGGTTGGTCACGCAGCTGCCCGTGCCGCCGCCCACCGCCACCAGGTCCGGTCCCTGGGTCGTCAGCGCCGTCAGCATCAGCGCCTTGATCTCCTGGATCGGCTCGTAGCCGTTGTTCGCGAAGAAGTTCGGGAGCACCGACACGCGATCCGGGTTCGGGTCGGACTCCGGGTCCGGCGTGATGTTGGCGAAGGACTTGTGGTCGGCGACGATGATGCCGGCGTTCTTGTTGTCGCGGATCTCGTTGTTGTCGATGATGACGTCGTCCGCCGCCATCACGATGATGCCGGTGCCGCTCGGGACCCCCGAGACGATCGACCCCGGTGCGCCGAAGTTCTTGTGGTTGTTCGCCACGACGAAGTTATTGCGGATGATGACGTCGAACGCGGTCTTGATCGGCAGGCCCGGCGTGATGAACGTGAGGATGCCGCCCGCGTTGTCGTAGGCGAGGTTGTGCTCGATGACGACGTGCCGTGAATTCTCGGACTCGATGCCGGCGACGTTGCCGAACACCTCGTTGTGCGCGACCTGGATGTTGTCGGACATGCCGACGTAGATGGCGGCGTCCTCGATGCCGGTCAGCGAGTTGTATTCGATCAGGCCGTTCTGTGCGAACTCGGGGAAGATGCCGTAGACGCCCGAGTTCACGATCCAGTTGTGGCGAACAACGAAGTTGTTGCCGGCCTGGCCCATGATGGCATTGCCCTTGTAGTTGGTGATCTTGAGGTTCTCCACCCGGATCCCATTGCCCGAGTAGAGGACCGCGTCATTGAGTTTCTTCTGGCCGTCGAGCGTCGGCCATTCGCCGTTGTGGATCACGCCGACGAGCGCGACGTTGTCCTTGTCGATGTAAACCGTCTCGGAGTAGGTCCCCGGCATCACCTGGACCGTGTCGCCCGCCTGGGCCTCGTGCACGGCGGCCTGGATCGACTCACCGGACTTCACGGTGATGACCTTGCCCGCCGGTGCGGTGCCCTGCGGCGAGGCGGCGCCGGTGCCCGCTGTCTTCTGCGCGCTAGCGAGCGCATCGGCGGTCGATCCCGCCGCTGCCGAGGGTGCCTGGAAGCCGTGGTGCGTGCCGTACACGTACCCGAGGGTGGCGGCGATGGCCACCAGAACGAGGCTCACGATCACGGATTTCTTCATGGATGTTCTCCGTCGCGGGTCAATTCAGGGGAAGTTTCAAACCGGAAGGCACGGCTGCTGGCGTCGCGGGCAGGAAGGACTCATCGGTGAGTGCGCCGATGAAGTCGACGAGCCGATCGAGCTCGGCACCCGAGAGCTTCGGCTCCCAGATGTGCCAGTGCAGATTCAGTTTCTCGTTGGGCGGCACGGCGTGGCCGCGCCCGGCTGTGTAGAAGGCAACCGTCTCGCGCAGCGTCGCGAACTGACCCGAGTGTCCGTACGGCGCGGTCAGCGCGGCGTTTCGGAGGCTCGGGACCTTGAAGCCGCCGCGAAGGCCCGGTGTCGCTGCGTTCGCGCCGGCACCGGGATCAAAGGCCTGGCCGGCGGACTCGGGCATGCCGATAACGGCGATCTGCTGGTTGGTAAAGAGGGGCGGCGTGTGGCACTCGGCGCAGCGTGCGACAAAGGAGCGGAAGACGTTGAGGCCCTC
Source organism: uncultured Steroidobacteraceae bacterium (assembly GCA_964395195.1). GTDB lineage: Bacteria > Pseudomonadota > Gammaproteobacteria > Steroidobacterales > Steroidobacteraceae > CAIKZZ01. The sequence goes on along the minus strand of CAYNCY010000053.1, from coordinate 755 downwards.
GATCTCAGGCGGGGTCAGCGCATCGGCCACCCCCTGCGCGTAGAAATCGTATCGGCTGTTGAGGGAGATCAGCGTCGACTCGAACGCCGCCAGCGCGCCGTAGACCTGCGCGGAGGCGACGGGTCCGCCCGCCGGGAAGGCCTGCGCGAACAGCGTCCGGTACGCCGGAATGCCGTTCAGCGCCTTGACCAGCGCCTCGGGGTTGTTGCCCATCTCGAGGGCGTTGTAGAGCGGTCCCTGCACCTGCTCCTCGAGCGAGTGCGCGCGACCGTCCCAGAAGAACCGCTTCAGGAAGCCGACGTTCCACAAGCTCGGGGCATTCCGCCGCACTTCGCGGCCCGCGATGCCGATGCTGTGGACGCGGTGATCGGAGAAGCCCTTGCTCGGGACGTGGCAGCTCGCGCACGCGAGGGTGCCGTTCGCCGACAGAATGGGATCGAAGAAGAGGTAACGCCCGAGGTCGATCTGCTCGGGCGTGAACCCATCGCGAAAGGCCGGCAACCCGGTCTTGAGTCCGCCAACCCCGGCGTTGGTCAGCGATGAGTACTGCTGGTACGTCGAGTGCAGCCAGCAGCGCGATTCGCGCTTCTCGAAACTCGCGGGACACTGATCGGACAGGCGAAACGATACGGCCTGAGCCGGCATTGCCGCGACAAGCGCAACGGCGAGCAGCGCGAGCGGGAATCGGCCGAGCCTCACGGCGGGAGCGCCGTCGCGTAGGCGATCACGTCCTGCTCCGTGGCAGCGTTCGGCAG